>JACKOQ010000003.1:300000-385571 GCA_024234215.1 Pseudomonadales bacterium | reverse complement strand
GGTCATTGGGGCTGCCGTTGCCACGTCCGGCCTCGACGCCGTTGGTCAGCAGAGCGGTGCCAAGCAGGGTGGTAAAGAGGGCTTTCCTGTACATGAGAATCTCCTTGTGAACTTGAATGGTGGTGAGAGGACGAACTTCCGATCTTCTGCTTTCGACATGACGGAACCGTTTTGGACACACCTCCTCCCTGTTGTGGTCAGTCGGACTCGATGGCGTTGGCCTTTTCAGGGTCGGGAATCAGGCAGACGACGCTGTGCCGCTGGGCTCAATCGGCCAGATCGGCTATGGCCGGTTGCAGCGCCGGCTGGGTGGCCTTCTCGCTCTGCGCGCAGCCATAGAGCAGCGCCGCCATCAGCAGGTAACCGACAGCCACAGCCGGATGGTGGCCGATGCCGATTGCCTCGCCATGCATGAAGCCGAAGAAGGTGAGCAGGCTGCCGACCAGGGCGAAGCTGGCGGCCTTGATGAAGTGGCGGTCGATGATGCAGGCACCGATCGCGGCCAGAATCAGGCTGCCGAGGATGGCGCCGCCGCCCAGCACGCTCAATCCCTCATAGAGCACGCCGCCCTGACCCAGCTTGTCGAGTCCGACGCTGGCGGCGCTGGTGCCGGCCGCGGCCAGTGCGCTGTCGATCTGCAACTTGCCCCAGGCGGCCACCTGCGGCACCAGCGCCAGGATCACCACTGGCGCATGGTTCTTCGGGGTCTCCTGGAACGCCTGGGCACCGATCAACATGCCGATGTAGAGCAGGATCGGGGCGATCGCCACCACCGGAATCAGCGCCATCAACACCGCGATGATGCCGAACCAGGAGAGTATCAGCACCATGATGCCGGTGGCGGCCGAGTAGCCGATGCGGCCACCGATCGCCTTCCAGCCCGGATGGCCGATGTAGACCGCATTGATGAAAGGATTGCCGAGCAGGCAGCCGATCAGACTCACCACGCCATCGGCGGTCAGCACGCGGGTGGTGGGAAAGTGGTCGCCGCCGGCGGCTGCGCTCTCGACATTGTCCATCGCCTCGACCAGGTCATAGATGCCGAACGGAATGGCGGTGACCAGGATGATGCCGATGAACTCGAAGCCGCTGAAGACATGGCCGATCACCGGCAGCGGCAGCGAAAAGCCGAAATTGCTGAATGACGCGCCGAGCTTGGCGAGGCTCATGCCACCATAGTTCAGGCCGAACGCGGTCGAGCCCCAGGCGATCAGACTGCCGACGGCGATGGCGACCAGTCCGGCAGGAGCACCCTTGAAGTAGCGCACGCCGCCAAACCAGTTGAGGACGATGATGGCGAAGCAGATCAGACCGATGGCCGGGGTCATGAACATCTCCAGCGCCGGGCGCATCGAGATGAAGGCGATCGAGACGCCGGCCAGTGCGCCCAGCAGCGCCGCGCGCGGGGTGATCCTGCGGATCCATGGTGCCACGAAGCCACCGGCCATCAGCACGAAGCTCTGCACGAAGACCCAGGTGAGGCCAGCTTCCCAGCCGCGGATCGGATCGCCAGTCGCGGTGGCGATCGGCAGCATGATGACGAACACCACCACGAACATGTGCGGCACGCTGATGCCCGACGGCAGCGCACAGACATCATCGCGGCCGCTCTGTCTGGCCAGCCGCCAGGCCAGCCAGGCGTAGTAGAGGGTGGAGAGGAACAGCATCAGTCCGGTCGCGGGCAGGATGCGGCCGAACACCAGATCGCTCGGCATCTTCAGCACCAGCGTCAGCAGACCGGTCAACACCAGCAGGTTGAGCAGGATGTTGGTCCCGAAACCGAAGAAGGCATTCCAGTCACCTGAAGTCCACAGCTTGGGTTGGGTTTGCATGGCCACAGCTCCTCGGGTTGGTCGATGGTTGGGTCGGTGATCGGTTCGTTTGGGTTGCTGAAATTCATCCGTCGGGTTTGCGGGCCGACAGGCTGGCCAGATGGTTGCGCCAACCGCCCAGGGCGGTGATGTCGCGGCCATGCTCGACGGCGCCGGCCTGACCGATGAAACCATGGACGCTGCGGCCGTCGGCCAGCTCGATCAGCCCCAGCGCCAGCGGGGCGGGCACCTGCGCCAGCAGCTTGCCGATCTGGCTGCCCGGCAGGCTCCAGAGCTCCAGCGGCAGTGCCGCCCCATCGCTGTCACTGCGCAGCAGGCAGGGGCGGGGCGGACCGCTGCCTTCGAGCAGCCGCATTCGATAGCAGGGCGCGGTGCTGCTCTCGGCCAGCAGATGTCCGCCCAGCTCCAGCAGTTGCCAGTTCAGCGGCAGGCCGCTCATGTGGGCGCCGCAGACCGCGATGATCTGTTCGCTGCGGTCGGCATGGCAGGCCTGTGCCGGTGTGAACGTGCGCGCTTCGATGGCCGCCAGCAACTGCTCGGCGATCCGGCACAGCCGGGCTTCGCTCCAGGCGGGCGCGATCAGGCTGACGCCACAGGGCACGCCGCTGGGCAGGAGTCCGACCGGAATGGCGATGGCACAGAGGCCGAGCAGGTTGACGAAGTTGGTGTAGAGGCCGAGGTGGCTGTTGCAGCGCAGCGGCTCGGCCTCGATCTCGGCGATGCGGTAGGGCCTCGGCAGGGTTGGCAGCAGCAGCGCCTCGACCTGCTGCCACAACAGGTCGGCCTCGCGCCGCAACTGGGCCAGACGGTGCTGCGCCCGGAACAGGTCGGCGGCGCTGTAGTCAGCCGCCTGATCGAGAATGGCAGCGATGGGCGGTTGCATTGCATTACGGTCCAGTTTACCCACCGCGACATGGCGCTCCGCCACCCAGGGGCCGTCGTAGAGCAGCCGGCCGGCTTCGAGCAGTGGCTCGATTTTCGTCTCGACCCGTTGCAGTCCGCTTTGCGTCACGGCCTGCACCGCCCGGCTATAGAGCGCCTGGCTGGCCGGATCGCCGCCGAAGTCGAGCAGATCCGGCTCCGCCACGCCGATTCGCGCTGCATCCTGCCGCAGGGCGCAGGGATAGGCCTGAGGCTGACTGGAGTAGGGGTCTGCGGCGTCGAATCCTTCGATCAACTGCAACAGTTCCCAACTGTCGGCAATGGTGTGGGCGAAGAGCGAGATGCAGTCCAGCGAACGGCAGGAGGGGCGCAGCCCACGGCTACTGACCCGACCCGGCGTCGGTTTTAGGCCGACCAGATGGTTGAGCGCGGCCGGCACCCGTCCCGAACCGGCGGTGTCGGTTCCCAGTGCGAAGCTGGCCAGCCCGCGGGCCACGGCGACGGCCGAGCCCGAACTGGAGCCGCCGGCAATGTAGTCGGGGTTGAATGGATTGGGGCAGAGGCCATAGGGCGAACGGGTGCCGACCAGCCCCATCGCGAATTGGTCCATGTTGCTCTTGCCCAGCAGCAGCGCGCCGGCATCGAGCAGTCGCTGCACCACCGGCGCCGACTGCGCTGGCCAGTCGACAGTGGCGCGACAACCATTGCTGGTCGGCAGGCCGGCCACGTCGATGTTGTCCTTGACCGCGAACGGAATACCGAACAGCGGCTTGTCGGCCGGACCTGCCGCATCCAGTTCGCGTGCGCGCGCCAGCAGGGCGTCGTCATCGAGGCAGTGGATCCACACCCCCTGGACTCTGCTGCGCGCCAACGGATCGAGCAGCGACTCGACCAGTTGGCTGACCCGCAGTCCCTTGGCATAGCGGCTGCGCAGTGCGTTCAGATTCATGGTGGTGGCCACAGTGGTCATCGTCATCCTGGCCTAGAAGACCCACTTCAGCATGGCCTGGGCAACGCTTTCGGTGACACCGTCGATGCCGAACTTGTTGTCCCAGTACTGGTATTCGACACCAGCGTAGATCTTGCTCGGTGAGCCGGCCAGCGCACCCAGATCGAGCAGCAGCCGGGGTGCCGTCAGCAGGTTGTCTTCCAGCGGATCCTCGCCAAAGGCGTAGTCGAGAAAGCCCTCGAATACCCAGTTGAGGCTGCCGGTGTGGAACGGATAGAGCCAGGCCAGAGTGATCTGATGGCCGGTGTCGACGCCCGGCGCCTGACTGTTGCGGATGTAAAAGTTGGTCTGAAAGAAGGCGAAACCGGGCAGGTCGAGGTCGATCGCCAGGCCATAGAGGTAGGTCTTGTCGACCGGCTCCTCGGGCAGTTCCAGCGTCGTGGTGATCAGGTAATCCCTGATGATGCCGCTGGAGAGGTCGGCACCGAACATCTTGCCGAAACTCAGACGCGGCGAGAACTCGGCATAATAGCCGGTACCGGTCTGATTGCCGTTGCGATCGGGATTGGTGACATCGACGAAGAAGAAGTTGTCACCATAGGCCCAGCCATTGGCATGTTCGACGGTGATGATCGAGCGCTGCTGGTCGCCCAGTTCATAGTTGTCGCCACGCAGGTACTGGAAGTTGGTGGTGCTGAAGCCGCCACCGTCGGCCAGGCAGGCCGTGGTGAGGGTGCAGCAGAGTCCGGCCAGCAGGCCGCGGAGTTGCCGTGACGGGTGGCGTTCGATTGCGGTGTTGGGCAGCGGCTGGTTCATGTATCTCTCCGGCGTGTTGCAAACAACAATGAATTTATTGTTGTATACATTTGATGCGCAAAGCGTGCCAGTTTGTTGCAAGTGTCTAGAGTTAGATAAATATTGATTAAAATCAAAACGATAGGAGTCAGTTTCTGTTGTTCTGCCGATGATTCCAAAAAGAATCTGCCCCAAGGCTGGACATGTTCCGGTGTGATGAACTACAAAAGTGCAGAACACCAGCCAGACATTTCCAGGCCGGAGCGCCAGATTCACAACTTACGGTAGTGTGATGTCCAGCAAGCGCAGAAACCCGCAGAATGCCGACGCCATCCATCGTCGATTGAAAGAGATGATCCTCAACTTCGAGTTCTACCCCGGCACCCGGCTGACCGAGGGCGAGCTGAGCGAGCGCTTTGGCGTCAGCCGCACGCCGATCCGTGAAGCGGTGCAGCGGCTGGAGATGGAGCGGTTGATGACGGTGCGGCCGAAGCAGGGCTGTTTTGTCCGGGAACTCGACATCGACGAGATCAACGACTACTACCAGGTGCGCATGGCGCTGGAGCGGCTGATGCTGCAACTGGTGATCGAGCGGATGCCGCGCCAGGCGCTGCTCGATCTGGCTGCCGAGTGGGCGCCGAGCCAGATCCCGACCGATGTGATCGACGTGGAGACGATGGCGCTGCGCGATGAGTCCTTCCATCTGGCGCTGGCCACCGGCTGCGGCAACCGGGTGCTGGTGCAGAAGCTGCGCGAGATCAACGAGCACATCCACATCATCCGCCGGCTCGATTTCACCGATGTCGGGCGCATCGAGGCCACCTACCGGGAGCACCACGCCCTCTGCCAGTGCCTGCTCGACGGCCGGCTCGACGAGGCACTCGCGCTGTTGCAGAGCCACATCGAGCGCAGTCAGGAGTTTTCGCAGGGGCTGACGCTGCGGCGGCTTGCCGAGATGCGCACGGGTTGAACGGCGTGCCCTAGGGCCGGCCGTTGCGCCGCAACTCCAGCCGGCGCAGGAACTCCTGCATCAACTGCTGATAGAGCGCCATGCCCAGAATCTGATCCTCGACGCCGGCATCGAGGTTGGGGTTGTCGTTGATCTCGATCAGATAGAGGCGATTGCCGCTCTGCTTGATGTCGACGCCATAGAGGCCATTGCCGATCAGATTGGCTGCCTTCAGCGCGAGCTGGATCACCGCTTCGGGCACCTCCGCGACCGGCACCGCGCGGTGGTTGCCGACCTTGAAACGGCCCTCGCCCTCATGCTTGACGATCTGCCAGTGGTGTTTCGACATGAAGTACTGGCAGGCGAACAGCGGCTTGCGGTTGAGCACGCCGATGCGCCAGTCAAACTCGGTGTAGACGAACGCCTGGGCCAGAATCAGGTCACTGCTGGCGAAGAGCTGCGCGGCCACCTGATGCAGCTCGGTCCGGTTCTGCACCTTGTGCACGCCGCGCGAGAAGGAGCCATCGGGAATCTTCAGCACCATCGGGTAGTCGAGCTGCTGCTCGACCCGGTCGATCTCGTCGCGGTTGATGATCACGGTGGTGGGCGCGGCCAGTTCATGGGCATCGATCAGCTCGGCCAGATAGACCTTGTTGGTGCAGCGCACGATCGAGTCGGAGTCATCGATCACCACCATGCCTTCACGCTCCGCCTTGCGGGCGAACTGGTAGGTGTGGTGATCGATGTGGGTGGTCTCGCGGATGAAGAGCGCGTCATATTCGGCCAGCCGGTCATAGTCGCGGTGGGTGACCAGTTCGACATTGATGCCGAGCCGCCGTCCGGCACGAATCATCCGCGCCAGCGCGCGCGGGTTGGAGGGGGCCAGCTTCTCGGCCGGGTCGTGCAGAATCGCCATGTCGTAGCGGAAGTGGCGCCGGGCGCGCGGTCGCCGCCAGCCGCGGTTGAGCAGCGCCTCGAGTGCGGCGAGAAAGAGCCGCTGCTGCGCGTCATCGAGCTCATGCAGCGCACCGGCCTCGATGGCGCGCACCTCCGACTTTTCGCCCAGATGCAGATTGACCCGCAGGATCGGTGCCGGAAAGGCCTCATAGAGCGCGCGCGCCAGCCAGGTGAAGCCGGGGCGCTCGCTCTTGCCGAAGTAGATGTTGAACGACAGCTCCTCGGCCGCGGCACTCTCCATCGCCGGACGCAGCATCTCCTGGTTCAGCTCCAGGGTGACCAGCTCGTAGAGGTTCTTGCGGTCGAGGTCGGCCAGCGTGCGCACCGAGGGCAGCAGCCGGTGCCGGCGCGCCTCGCCCAGCAGCGAGCAGTAGTAGCCCAGCGTCAGGTAGTGGTAGCCGCGGCAGAGGTTGATCACCCGCAGCGCGCGCGTCTCCTGCAGGGCGCTGCTGGCAAGGTAGTCGCGCGCCCGCACCAGCTCCACGGCGGGAAAGGTGGCGGGCCAATCCTCCAACTCTTCAACCAGAATGATCGCGCGGGACATCGTCACCTCGAAAATGGGTCGTCACGGTGTGGCTGATGGTTTGCCTTCGATCGCGCCGCCATGCGGTCGCGGATAGACCACCAGCGCCGCCATCTGCGCCGCCTTGCCGTAGCGGTTCATGCGGGCGAAGTCGCGGCGCAGGATCGGCATGTTGATGCAGTCCATGATGACCCTGTCGGAATTTTCATCCAGATAGGGATCATGGACATAGATGCAGCGCTCATCGAAGCCGGTCACCACCACCCAGTGCGGAAACTTCTCGCCATAGATGCGGTAGGAGCTGATCAGCACCACCGGCACCCCGCCGCGTCGCCGCGCCGCTTCCAGCTCCTCGATGGTGACGACACCGTAGTGGATCGGGATCGGCAACTGGCTCAGCTCGGCGATGAAGGCCTCCTGCACCAGGCGGATCACCGCCTTTTTCTCCGGATCGCGCACCGAATCGACGAACAGCGCGGCATCATCCTTGACATGGATCTCGACATCGAAACCGCGGTGGTGGGCCGCCAGTGCCAAGCCATAGGGCGAGCAGCCGCCATGCCCCGAGGTCATGAAGATGGTGGTCGACTCGCGCCACAGATTGAGTTCGAGCCGGCGGTCGAGCGGCAGTTCGGGCTGCAGTGTCTTCATCGCCATCATCAGCGCCGACGGACCGCAGGTGAAATCGAGCGTCTGCCGGTAGTAGGGCACGGCGGCCAATTCCACGTTGAGCTCGGGCGCCAGCCGCTTTTCGAAGCGCAACGCCCGCGCATGGTCGTCGTAATAATCCTCGTAGATGCCGAACTGGTGGTAGCCAAGCCGCCGATAGAGTGCAATGGCCGGCGGGTTGTCGGCCCGCACCTCGAGCCGCAGCGTGAGGCACTCATGCGCCAGCGCGCACGCTTCGGCCGCCTCGATCAGTTGCCGGCCAGCGCCCTGGCCGCGCAGAGCGGGATCGACCGCCACCGAGTAGAGGCGGGCCAGCGAGGTGCCCTGATTGAACAGCAGCATCACGTAACCCTGCACCGCGCCGTCTGCCTCCAGCAGCAGCGTGGCGGCCTTGGCCTGGGTCAGCAGATAGCGGAAGTTGCGCCGCGACAGCCGGTCGGTCTGAAAACAGCGGTTCTCGATCGCCAGCAGGGCGGTCAGGTCGCTGAGGCGGGCGGGGCGGATCATGGGCAGGCTGCCGGTGGAGTCGCAGGCCCGTCATGATAGGGCAGATCGTGCAGCCTCGGTCAGGCTGATGGGAATTGGTGGCGGTTTTTCACCGCGTGGGCCACCCGATTGCCGGCAAACCCGGCCGACGGCTCAGACCGGTGCAAGCAATGCCAGCAATTTGGCACGCACTTCGGCCAGTTCGGCGGCCGTGGCCATGCCTTTTGGCACCGCCTTGCGCGCGCTCCAATCCAGGCTTTTGACCTGATCAGCCAGTGCCGCGCTCGCCACCTGACCGGCGATCATCACCTCGAAGGGATAACCCTTGATCTGCGTGGTCAGCGGACAGCAGAGCATCAGTCCGCTCTTGTGGTTGTAAGCCACTGGACTGAGCACCAGTGCGGGGCGGTGACCGGCCTGCTCATGTCCGGCCTGCGGGTTGAATTGCAGCCAGACGATGTCGCCGGCGTCGGGCACGTAGGGTGCCGCCATCAGCCGCTTTCCCGGCCGATGGCTGGCCCGAAGTCGGCTTCACCATGCAGGTTGTGCGGCGTGATGCCGGCGAGCAGCTCGGTCAATGCGTACCGTTTGGGCCGGATCGGTTCGATGACGATGCGGCCATCCTCCTCGCGCACATCGACGGCATCGTCGATGTGCAGATGGGCAGCCTCCATGATCGCAGCTGGGATGCGCACCGACGCGCTGTTGCCCCATTTCTTGATCAGCAGTTGCATGGTCCACTCTTCTTTGTATCGTCAATGTAGATACTCTAGCCCAAGCGGCCGCCGGGCTGCAACAGTGTCGACAGATTGGATGGGGAGTGGGGCCGTGGTTTTCCGATGTCAGCCAAGCGGGACAGCAGAGGGGAGGCGTGTGGCAGGTATCCTGTTCTCTATCCGACCGGTGATCACTGCCTCGATCTCTCTTGATCTGCGCGGTCGGTGGGCGGCAGAGCATCAGCCCGCTGGGGGCTGCGCAGTGGGTACCTGGCACTGGAGATTGCCAGGGAGCGCAAGTGCGCGCTCCCTGGCAAAACGCTGTGTCAGCCGTTCTTGGCGCTGCGGCGCTTGTTCAGCGCGATGAGGCCGGCCACTCCTGAACCCAACAGCCAGGCTGCTGCCGGAACCGGCACCGCGGAGACATTCAACTCGACTGTGTAATCCATGTCATATGCACCAGCGGCCGATGCACCCTGCCCGTATATCGAGAGCGCGTAGACGCCGGGACCGAGCAGTGAAGAGAGCTGATTTGCGGAGGTGGAGCCCAGCGGAAGGTATGGGGTGAAGGCGACGGAGACCGGAGGCTGACCTGCGGCCTGCAAAGAAAAGCTGGCGCCGAATCCGTTTGGCGCCTCGGCGACCGAGGTGGTGATGAAGATGCTGTTCAGTCTGGCATTTGGACCGACCGTGAAGAGCACGCTGTCCTGGGTGTCACCATTGGGGTCATTGTTGCAGTCGCCGACTTGGCAATTCCCTGCCAGTGACCCTAAAACCGTGCTCACGCCGTCCGGCAGCACGCCGAGCGAGGCGGCAAAAGGTGAAAAACTGACACCGCCCGGAAAGTCGGGAGGCTCGTTAAAGACGTTGATTGCTATGGTGGCGTTTGCGCCCAGAGAGAGGGTTGCCAGGAGCGTTCCCGCTGCCAGTGATTTTTTCGTAAAGGATTTTTTCATTGCGATTTTCCTTCCTTCTTCATTCAACAGATAAGAATCGTGAGGCAGATGCAGCCAAGGTTTTGCTGCACCAGATTTTTAAAGGCACAAAAAGGGCCAACAAATAAAATATAATAAAAACAAAATATTAAGCCTGTTCGGCATGCTGTTTTTCTCGGCGGTACAACCAAAGTGTAAAGAAAATGGACACTGACTCAGTCATGTCTGCGCAAGCTCCGGCATGGATGGAGGGGCCTGAATGTGGCGATTCGTCAGATCATGCCAACGCTCAAGGTGCCGGCTGAAAGGCCGTCACCGGACGATCGCCCAGTTCGGCGCTGTCGAGTTCCAGGCGATAGAGTTCGCCGTTCTTCTCACGGTATTGCAGCTTCACCAGCAGGTAGTCCCAGTCGATGGCCATCCACACCTTGGTGTCGCGTTCGGCCTTCTCATCGACCTTGCGGATCACCACGGTCTTGAGCGGCCCCACGGCGGTGTCGAGCAGCGCCTCTTCGAGCTTGACGTAGGTGTAATGGCGCATCTTGTTGTTGCGCACCACCGGGTAGGTGACCGAGTCGAAGCGTGAGCCCTGGCAGATCAGGTCGAGCCGCAACTGCTCCTGCTGGCTCAGGGCATCCTGGGTCAGCGGTTCGAGCGGGAGCTGCCAGTCGTCGTTGGGGCGCTGACTGACCACGATGTGCTTCTTCCAGTCAAAGCGCAGGTCGAGGTTCTGCTTGTCGCCCTCGCTGCCGCGGCGATAGCGGTATTCAAGCGGTTGGAGCCGGTTTTCGGCACTGAGGCGAAAGCGACTCTGCTCCAGCACGGTAAAGCCGAGCACCCGCCCCTTGTTGACCACCTCGTAGCCATCAGCGCCGGGCGCCATGCGGTGTTCGCTGCTGATCGGCAGGCCATAGAGCTGGGTGCTGTAGGTGGCGCGGATCGACGTGTCGAGGGCGGTCCGTGCCGCCTCGCAGCTCGACCAGCCGGCGCGGGGCAGCAGCAGGAGCGTGCCCAGCATCCACAGCAGGGCGCGCGACAGTGGTGAAGGGTTGGAGTGAGGCATCTTGCGTGATCGGTTCAGGGTTCGATCAGAATCGGCGTGTCATCCTCGACCGCATGCCAGATCTCCTCCATCGCCTCGTTGGAGACGGCGATGCAGCCCTCGGTCCAGTCGCGGTTCTGATAGTTTTTGGCCGGTTTGGAGGGGAAGTTGGGCATGCCGTGGATCATGATCATGCCGCCCGGCTTGACCTTGCGGTTCTTGGCGGCCGTGCGGTCCTTCTCGTTCGGGTAGGAGACGTGAATCGCCTTGTAGTACTGGCTGTCGGGGTTGCGCCAGTCGAGCCAGTAGAAGCCCTCCGGCGTGCGGTCATCGCCTTCGCGCTGCTTGTGTCCCTTGGGGTTCTTGCCCAGCGCGACGCGGTATTCGCGGTAGATCACCCCTTCGCGCATCAGATAGAGCTTGCGCTGCGACTTGTTGACCAGCACCAGATCAGCGCTCGGCAGCAGCTCGGCCGTCGCCAGCAGCGGCCACAGCAGCAGTGACATCAGGATGGCGGTGGTGCTGCAGACAGAGCGGATCGGCTCCATTTCTTCTCCATAAAATGGATGGTTTATAGCAGGTTAGCTTCATATTTAAACGCATGATGTCAAAAAATCAATGGCCCGGTTCCGCTGGCGGCAGTGTCAGGCCGAACAGGTCATGTTCATCACTGTGTTCGATCCTGGCCTCCACCCATTCACCGACCGTGAGTTGCCGTTTGCCATGCAGATAGACCAGGCCATCGATTTGCGGTGCATCGGCCTTGCTGCGACCGATGGCCCCTTGCGGTGTCACCTCGTCGACCAGCACCTGCTGGATGCTGCCGACCTTGCGCCGCAGGCGTTCGGCGCTGATTTTGGCCTGGTGGGTCATGAAACGGTGGTAACGCGCCTGCTTCACCTCTTCGGGCACCGCATCGGGCAACTGGTTGGCCGCAGCGCCCTCGACCGGTGAGTAGGTGAAGCAGCCGACCCGATCGAGCTGTGCTGCGTCGAGAAAGTCGAGCAGCGCCTCGAACTCCTCTTCGGTCTCGCCCGGAAAGCCGACGATGAAGGTGCTGCGCAGCGTCAGCTCCGGGCAGATTTGCCGCCAGTGGGCGATGCGATCGAGGGTCTTCTCGCTGGCGGCCGGCCGTTTCATCAGCTTGAGAATGCGTGGCACGCCATGCTGCAATGGAATGTCGAGGTAGGGCAGGATCCGCCCTTCGGCCATCAGCGGGATGATCTCGTCGACATGAGGGTAAGGATAGACATAGTGCAGCCGCACCCAGACGCCCAGCTCGCCCAGTGCCTGGCAGAGGTCGAGCAGCCGGGTGCGCAGGGGGCGCCCCTGCCAGAAGCCGGTGCGGTATTTCAGATCGACGCCATAGGCGCTGGTGTCCTGCGAGACCACCAGCAGTTCGCGCACGCCGGCCCTGACCAGTTGTTCGGCCTCATCCATGACACTGCCGATCGGCCGGCTGACCAGGTCACCCCGCAGCGCCGGGATGATGCAGAAGCTGCAACGGTGGTTGCACCCTTCGGAAATCTTCAGATAGGCATAGTGGCGCGGCGTCAGCTTGATGCCCTGCGGCGGCACCAGTTGGGTGAAGGGGTCATGAGGGGTGCGCGAGGGCAGATGCTGATGCACCGCGCTCAGCACCGCCTCATAGGCGTGGGGGCCGGTGACGGCCAGTACCTGCGGGTGCTGCGCGCGAATCTGCTCGGCCTCCTTGCCCAGGCAGCCGGTGACGATCACCCGGCCATTGGCGCTGATGGCCTCGCCGATCGCCTCCAGCGACTCCTGTTTGGCGGCATCGATGAAGCCGCAGGTGTTGACCACCACCAGTTCGGCTTCGCTGTAGTGGCTGACGATCTGATAACCATCGAGCCGCAACTGAGTGAGGATCCGTTCTGAATCCACCAGTGCCTTGGGACAGCCCAGGCTGACGAAGCCGACTTTGGAGGAGGACATCAAGGGGTACCCGCAGCGTGAAAGCGGGCCATTCTACCTTGATCACCGCGCGGCGGCAGCCAGCACGCCGCACGGGTGATCGAGCCGCCGGCCGCGACTGCTCAGCTTCTGGAGCGCCCTGCCGGGGCAAAGACGATGGGGGGTATCTCGCTGAACTGGCGCACGAAGTGGACCTTCATCCCGTCACGCAGGTAATCCGGCAGTTCGTCAAAGTCGCGCCGGTTGGCCTCGGGCAGAATCAGCTCGGCGATGCGGGCCCGCTTGGCTGCCACCACCTTTTCGCGGATGCCGCCGACTGGCAGCACCTGTCCGGTGAGGGTCAGTTCACCGGTCATCGCCAGCGGCCGGTCGATGTTCCGCCCCGAGGCGAGCGAGACCAGCGCGGTGGCCAGGGTGATGCCGGCACTCGGGCCATCCTTGGGGGTGGCGCCTTCGGGCACATGCAGGTGGATGTGGCTGCTGCTGAAGAACTCCGGATCGATGCCGAACTTCACCGCCTGGGCGTCGATGTGGCTGTAGGCGATGTTGGCCGACTCCTGCATCACCTCGCCGAGCTTGCCGGTCAGCTTGAAGCCGCGCCCCTTGGCATGGACCCGGCAGGCCTCGATCGGCAGGGTGGCGCCACCCAGGGCGGTCCAGGCCAGCCCGGTCACCACACCCACCTGCCGGATCGGCTGGTCGGGACGGAACAGCGCACCGCCCAGATGGCGCTCGACATCCTTGACGCCGATGTTGAAGCGCTGGCCGGGTGATTCGAGCAGCTCCACCACCACCTTGCGGATGATGCGCGCCAGTTGCTGTTCGAGGTGACGCACGCCGGCCTCGCGGGCGTAATCCTCGATCACGCGCCGCAGCGCGGCATCGCTGATCCGGCACTGGCCTGCTTTCAATCCGGCCTTGGCGAGCTGCTTGGGCCAGAGGTGGTGACGGGCGATCGACAGCTTTTCGGCGGTGATGTAGCCGGCAAGGCGAATGGTCTCCATGCGGTCGAGCAGCGCTGGCGGGATGGTGTCGAGTTGGTTGGCGGTGCAGATGAACAGCACCTTGGAGAGATCGAGCCGCAGGTCGAGATAGTGGTCGAGAAACTGGCTGTTCTGCTCCGGATCGAGCACTTCGAGCAGCGCCGAGGCGGGATCGCCCTGGTAGGAGGCACCGATCTTGTCGATCTCATCGAGCAGGATCACCGGATTGCTGACCTCGACCTCCTTCAGCGCCTGCACCAGCTTGCCCGGCATGGCACCGATGTAGGTGCGGCGATGGCCCTTGATCTCGGCTTCGTCGCGCATGCCGCCCAGGCTGAAGCGGTAGAACTTGCGGCCCAGTGCGCTGGCGATCGACTGGCCGATCGAGGTCTTGCCGACGCCCGGCGGACCGACCAGCAGCAGGATCGAGCCTGCGATCTCGCCCTTGTAGGCGCCGATGGCGAGGAACTCGATGATCCGTTTCTTGACGTCGTCGAGCCCGTCATGGTGGCTGTCGAGCACCCGTCGCGCCTGCTTCAGATCGAGCTGATCCTGGGTGAAGCGGCCCCAGGGTACCGACGTGGCCCAGTCGAGGTAGTTGCGGGTCACGCCATATTCGGGTGAGCCGTTGTCGAGAATCGACAGCTTGTGCAGTTCGTCGTTGATCTTTTTTTCGGCATGGGGCGGCACCACCAGCGCTTGCAGCCGGCGCTTGAACTCATCGCTGTCGGCGGTGCGGTCATCCTTGCTCAGCCCCAGCTCGCGCTGGATCACCTTGAGCTGCTCGCGCAGAAAGAACTGCCGCTGCTGCTCGCCGACCTTCTGTCCCACCTCCTCGCTGATCTGATGTTGCAGCCGGGCAATTTGCACCTCCTTGTGCAGCAGCAGCAGCACCTTCTCCATCCGCTGCAGCAGGTTTTCGGTCTCCAGCACCTGCTGGAGCTCGGCCGAGGTGGCGGTGGTCAGCGTGGCGGCGAAGTCGGTCAGCGGCGAGGGCTGGTTGGGACTGAAGCGCTTCAGGTACTGCTTCAGCTCTTCGCCATAGAGCGGGCTCAGCGGCAGCAGCTCCTTGATCGCCTCGATGATGGCGATGGCATAGGCCTGGGTTTCGTCGCTGTGGGTCTCGCTGCCGCGCAGGTACTGCACCTGCACCAGGTAGGGCGGTGTACGGCTGATCCAGTGCAGAATCCGGAACCGTTGCAATCCCTCGGCGATGAACTGGATGTTGTTGTCGATCTTGTGCGGATGGTGGGGCCGCACCACGGTGGCAATCGATGGAAAGGCCTCGACCGGCGTCGAGTCGGCATCGAAATCGGGGACATAGATCAGCCCGAGCAGATGGTGGTCAGTCTCGGCCACCTGCGCAAAGCTCTGATGCCAGGGCTCGGCATCGACGATGACCGGCTGCACCTGGGCCGGAAAGAAGGGCCGTCCGCTGACCGGAATCAGCACCAGCTTGTCGGGCAGGTGCTGTCCCGGCAGCGCCGGCACACTGGCGGCCTGTTCCTCATCGGCTCGGGAGGAGGTGATCTCGTCTGCGGTTTCGATCGATTGACTCATGGGATCTTGCGCCTGCGGTCTCATGGAAAGGGTGGACCGCTGGATTGCGTCCACCGCGGTCATGAGACGGAAATGGGGGTGACAGGCGCGACTTCAATCCTTGGCGATCGAGGGTGACGGGAGCGTGGTGCGGCGCGAGGCCGGGGCTCAATAACCGAGCCGCAGCTCCATGAACAGGCCGTTGTTATCGTGCAGGCTGCCGAACAGCGTGTCGCTCTCGCCATGGTTCCATTCGTGCCCGAGGCTCAGGCGCAGATCATCGCTGAGGTCATGGCGAATGAGGGTGCGGACGATGCCATCATGCTGACCGAAGTCCTGCAGCGCGAACAGCTCGGCCCGCCACCGCTGGTCGCTGCTGCTCCAGGCCAGCCGCAGCGTTGCGCCGCGCTGGTAACGGTCGCGCTGGCCGGCCTCGACGGCATTGATGGTGGCGATGCCGCGTTCGATCGGGTTGGCCAGACGCTCCAGCGGTTCAAAATCCGACACCCGGCGCAGCAGGTATTGCAGATTCAGATTGAACTGCTCACCCAGGTTGCGGTCGCCGCCAAAGACGGCAAACAGGAAGGGGCGCTTGGAGAGGTCGCCCGCGTCACGGTCGGGAAAGTCGGTGTAGGCGGCCTCGGCGCGCAGGTTGAAGTTGCCGACGACGGTCGCGGCATCGGCGCCAAAGGTCTGTTGGCGGGCATACTCCCGCACCAGGATCAGCGGCCGGGCGGCGTCGAGCGCGCGCAGGTCGCCGCTGGGGTTGTGACCGTTGAACCAGGAGAGCGACCAGTCGAGGCCATCGCGGCTGCCATCGACCTTGATGGCGTGCTGGCTGTTGTCAGTGGGACGGCGGTCGTCGCCGGCGATCGAGAAGGGGCCGATCCGTTCGGCCAGCGGATGCACCTCGGGGCGGAACTCCGGAATCCAGTAGAGCTGAAGCTCGGCTGTCTCACCCAGGGGATGGGCCAACCGCAGCAGAGTGCTGCCGCGCTTGAGATCGTCATCCTCGACGAACATCCGTGTCAGATCGCGGGCGCTCAGGTTGTCGGTCGGATTGATGCGGTCGGCGCGACCCCAGGCGACGATCTGACGGCCGAACCGGATGTCGAAATCACCCAGGGTGTCGCGCAGGTAGGCTTCGCGCAGTTCGCCGCGTGACTCCGCTTGCCATGGGTGGGCGACATCCTTGCTCTGCAGCCAGCCCTCGGCATGGAGCGTCATCCCGGAGTCGAAGCTGTAGCGCTCACGCAGCCACAGCGATGCCGGCAGCAGGTTGATCTGGTCATCGACACTGCGGGTCGAGCGCCAGTAGCCGAAGCGCAGCGACTGGCTGAGACCGATTGCTTCGCTGGCCGTCTGCCACCCCGGCAGTGGCTCCATCGCCTGCGCAGCGGCGCCCAGCAGGAGCAGGAGGGTGAGGCCCGTCGTACTGACGACCTGCCTCATGGCTGCACATCGAGCGCACGGGAAGAGAAGGCATTGGCCGGTACGGCCACCCCCACCTCGAACTCGTGATAGCGGATGGTCGACTCATGCTCGGTCTGGACATTCTTCATGTAGAGCTCCATCGGCTGCCAGCGCTGGGCGGCGGCATCGACCAGCTTGAGATCACGCGCCGAGAAGCGTTTGAGCAGCGCGCCGGTCTCGTCGTAGAACTCGCTGCGCACCAGCACCCAGTTGTCGAGACGCACCCAGGAGACACGCCGGCCGTAGCCGGTGGAGCTCTTGACGGTGTCGTCACGCGGCACGCTGTCGATGACGGCGGTCTGCGCGCCATCGACGGTTTCGTTCTTGATCAGCGTGTGGTTCCAGTCCGCCACCTTGTGCCCGATCACGTCGCCATGGCTGAAGTCGGTGCCGACGAAGGAGTCGCGTTTCTCGCCGGCGGCCAGGCGGCGCACCTTGTGCAGCGCCGGCAGATAGACCCAGACGTCATCCTCTCGGTCGCTGTTCTCGACCGAGAGCACGGCAGTGCCGCTGATGTTGGCCGGTGACAGAAAACGGGTCAGCCGTGAGCTGTGGATGCCGTCATCGGCCAGTTTTGAATAGCCCGTCGCCTTGCGTTCGAAGTTCTTGCCATCGCTGCCGGCCAGCACAAAGGTGGCCGCCTGCCGTGTGCTCTTGTAAAGCGTGACTTCATAGCTGCGCTGCATCACCGTGGTGGCATCGAGCGCGTCGGCATCCTGCTGCGCATGGGCCTGATCGGTCGGCCAGAGCGTCAGCAGCGCCAGCAGGCCGAGCGTCGCCGCGGCCGGTTCGAGCCGGGCCTGACCGAAGACGAAACCCGGTTTCAGCATCAGCAGCAGCACCGGGTAGAGTGTCAGGGCGGTCAGCGCGCTGACCAGCATGGCGACGCCGACCATGATGCCGAGCCAGAGGTGGATGTTGAAGCCGATCGAGAAGATCAGCACGCCATAGCCGCCGGCCACCGCAGTGGCAACATAGAGCACCGCCTTGCCGGCGGTGGCGTAGGCGCGGCGGGTGGCGGCCTCGATGTCACCGTCGCGGCGCAACTCCTCGCGCAGTCGGTAGGTGAAGTAGATCGCATAGTCGGCGCCGATGCCGACCGCCAGCGCCGCCACTGTCGAGGTGGCGATCTGCAACGGAATGCCGAAGAAGCCCATCAGGCCGAAGTTGACCAGCGCGGTCATCGCCAGCGGGATGATCAGCAGCAGTCCGGCAAACAGTGAACGGAACATCACACTGGCGATCAGCAGAATCGCCCCGGCCATCTGCAGCAGGTTCATGATCTTGCCCTGCACGATCATCTCGCTCATCGCAGGGGGGTGGTGATGCTGCCGGCGATGCGCACGGTGACATCGGGCGGAAAGGCCTGGCGGATCACCGGCAGCAGTTGCGCCTCGAGCTGTTTGACATGGGCCGAGCTGTCGGTCTTGACGAAGGCCTGAATCACCGCGTTGCGGTAGCTCGGGTCGACATAGTTGTTGAAGTCGCCCTCATCGCCCGACATCGAGTAGAGCAGCAGGTACTGGGCGACCAGATTGGCATCGGCCGGGATGGTGGCGGTGGCTGGATCATCGCCATGCATCGCCCGGTTCATGCGCACGATGAAGTCGGCCAGCGAGATGGTGCCGCCCACCAGCGGATCTTTTTCCAGTTGCCGCTGGGTGGTCAGCATCGCGTTGAGGATGGCCGGATCCTTGATGGCGTCGTCCTGCTGACCCTCGATCAGTACATAGAGCGTGTTGCTGCCGGCCAGGCGGGCATTCATCACCGCATCCTCCTGCCGGATGGTCTGACTCGCAGTGAAGAAGGAACGCAGCGAGTTGTCCTGCACCACCAGTGTGGTGCCGCCGGCCGCAACCACCGCCAGCAGCAGGCCGCCGACGATCATCCAGCCGCGTCTTGGACTCAGGGCGACCGTGGCGAGCCGATCGATGATGCGGTCCCACACCGTGCGCTTGTGTTCGAGTTCGACCAGCTTCGGACTGGGCGGCGGCAGCATCGCCCGCACGGCGGGGATGAAGGTCAGTTCGATCGCCAACGCGCTGAGAATACCGAGCGCCGAGAAGCTGGCGAAGGTGCGGATCGACTGGATGCCGAACACCAGCAATGACAGAAAGCTGGCCGCAGCGATGACGCAGGCCGCCACCATCACCGGACCGATGGCGCTGACTGCCGTGACCACCGCTGCGCGGTTGGCGGCGCGTTTGTCTTCGCTGTGCGGCTCGATGGCGTGATAGGCCTCGTAGTAGCGCTTCAGAATCTGCACTGCATGGCCAGCCGCCACGGCGATGATCAGAATCGGCGTGACATTGCTGAACGGGTCGAGCTGCATGCCGAACCAGGTCATGATACCGAGGCTCCAGACCACTGCCAGCAGCGCCGTCACCAGTGGCAGCACCAGCCCCTGTATCGTGCGAAAGGCCTCGAAGTGCAGCAGCCCGATCACCAGCAGGGCGATCGGCAGCAGAAAGCCCATGCGGTCCGAAAAGTGCTCCAGCGCCGACAGGAAGATCGGCTGGCCAGTCACCATCAGTTCGACACTTTCATCGGCAAAGGGGGCGATGGCGGCGCGCACGTCACGCTCGATGGCGCCGAAGCCGAGCGGGTTGGATTTAACCTCGGTGACCACGGCGGCGGTCTTGCGGTCCTTCGAGATCAGCACACCGTCATAGACTGGATTGTTGTCGATTGCTGTGCGCAGTGCGGCGAGTTCCGCCTCGCTCTGCGGCAGCTTGGCCAACATCGCCCGCGCGCTCATTCCCTCTTCGGTGCCGACGATGTTCTTGGTCTTGCTGGAGGCCAGACTGCGCTGGTTGGGCCGCACTGCGCCGGGGATCCTGTTCAGTGCCTCGGTGAGCCCCTTCAATTTTTCCAGCAACTTCGGCTCGATCACCGTGCCGCTGCGGGCGGTCATGCCCACCACCACCGTGTAGCGGTTGCCGAAGATCTGCTCGACCTTTTTGGTGGCGATCACATAGGGGTGGCTCTGCGGCAGCAACTGGTCGGTGTCGACGATCACCTCCATGTGGCGCAGCGGCAGCAGCAGTCCGACAGTGATCAGGCCGACCAGAAGCACGACGGTGCGGCGGTGGTCGACGATCCAGGAGATGAAGTTGAACACAGGGTTTCTCCTTGTTGTGGTTATTGTAAGAAGGTGTTGGACATGCGTCGGGCAGTGGTTTTCAGCCGCTCACAGTGCGGCAACCGCCCGCCGTTGCATCGGGTACTGCACGGGTTGTGGGCTGCGCCAGTGGCGGTCGAGAAAGTGCGACAGGTCGGTTTGATAGGGTTGCGGACAGTCCGACAGCGCCCGGCAGTGGCGGGCGCCGCGGTGCAGTGTCAGCGAGGTGGCGTGGCCTCTGTCCGAGAGCTCCCGGTGGTAGGCCGTGACATAGCCGGGGTCGATGATCGGGTCATTGTCGCAGAGGATGAAATGGACCGCTGTTTCGGCATCGAGCAGTCGCATCGCGGCGTGGTGATCTCTTTCGAAACGGCGGGTGATGCCCGCCAGCGGCCGCAGCAGCACGAAGGGCGCCGCATGGCGACGACGGTAGTCGCGGCCCAGTCGCCAACTGGCGAAGCGGCCGAACTGTTCGGCCTGACAGTCCATTGGCGAACACTCGAAGACCACCGCGCGGATCGCCTGGCGGGCCTGCACTGGCAGGTAGCCCAGCAGACGAAAGAAGATGAAGACGGCGCCGGAGTAGAGATGCACCACGACCTCGTCGTGCGCTGTCAACGAGGCAAAGCGGTGGGCCAGTTGGCGTGCCTGCCGGTCTCCCAGCCGGACCACCGTCATCTGCTGCAATGAGTGGCACAGCGGCGTCACGCTCTGTGCGCCGTGCTGTCGGTAGAGGTCGGCGATGCCGCGGCAGTGCTTCGGCTGCATGTCAAAACCGCCGAAGATCAGTGCCTGGCGCTGCGGCTGGGGGATCGATGCAGCGTGCTCTGCCGTTGAACGGTCCATGTTTTCTGAAACTCCATGAACAAATCATCGAAGTGGCGGTGACAGCCGGGGGCGGTCAAGGTACAGCCTGTTGAATTCAATGGAGTATCCGCAAAAGCATGCGGAAGATCAACCATGTTGCATGCAATGGTCCGTGCGCGCAGTACCCTGAGCGCTGCGATTGCCAAACCACCGGGCAAGCTGCTAGCGTGCGCCGTCAATCTAGACCATCCGAAAATAATGAAAAAGCCTGCCGCACCGTCCGGAGCGAGGCGGTGATCCGCTCGAGCGGCTGATCACGGGCGGCAGCACCACAAGGAGCGCGAAGATGAATCAGAAAACAGCCGTGAACCCGGTTGCCGCAGCCACCGTGCTGATCTGCCGCGACAGCCCGCAGGGCATCGAGGTGTTCATGGTGGTGCGTCACCACCAGATCGATTTCGCCTCCGGCGCACTGGTCTTTCCGGGTGGCAAGACCGACAAGGGCGATTACGATTCCCGGCTGCGCGCCCGCTGCACCGCGGCCGACGGACTCGATGATGAGGCGCTGGCCTACTATGTCTCGTCGATTCGCGAGGCGTTCGAGGAGTGTGGCGTGTTGCTGGCCCGGCCGCGTGGCTCGGCAGCCTTGATCGATGGCGTTCGGCTGAAGGCGCTGGAGCCGGAGCGTGGTGCACTGGTCAACGGAAAGATTGGCTTCTTCGATTTTCTCGAACGCGAAGATCTGCAACTGGCGATCGATGAATTGCACCCCTTTGCCCACTGGATCACGCCGGAGATGGTGCCCAAGCGGTTCGATACCCGCTTCTATCTGGCCAAGGCGCCGAGTGATCACGTTGCCGCCCACGATGGCAGCGAGTCGGTCGACTCGGTCTGGATCACCCCGCAGCAGGCGCTGGAGGGGGCACAGCAGGGCACCTACACGGTGATCTTTCCGACCAAGCTCAACATCATGAAGCTGGGCCTGAGCCAGACGGTCGACGAGGCCATTGCCCGCGCCGGGCGCGAACCGATCGTCACGGTACAGCCATGGATCGAACAGCGTGCCGAAGGCAACTTTCTGACCATTCCCAAGGCGGCCGGTTACCCGATCTCCGAAGAGAAGGTCGGCTGAACGACTGAATCGAACATCACAGCAGAGCAGTGGCATGAAACTCTACAACAGCGATCTCTCCCCCTTCGCCGCGCGCTGCCGAATGCAGCTGCGTGCCAAGCACCTGCCGGTCGAGCTGGCTGCGCCGCCGGCGGATCGCAGTGCCGTCAATCCGGTGGGCAAGATTCCGGCGCTGCATGTCGATGGGCGCATCATTCCCGAGTCCGAGGTGATCTGCGAATACCTCGAAGACCGTTTTCCTGAACCGCCGTTGCGGCCGGCCAGTCTGGAGGATCGGGCGCTGGTGCGCACGCTGTCGCGCATTGCCGACCTCTATGTACTGGCGCCACTGTTCGAGATCTTCGGCCAGATCAATCCGGCCACCCGCGACACGGCGCTGGTGACGAAAAAGCTGGCTGAGCTGCTGAAGGGGCTCGATCAGCTCGAACAGTTCATCGCGGGTGAACGCTATGCGGTCGACGACCGGCTGACGCTGGCCGACTGCACGCTGGCGCCGGCGCTCTTCTTCGTGGTGGCGCTCGCACCGCGGTTTGGCGAAGCCGACATTCTGGCCGCGCGGCCCAGACTCAAAAGTTACTGGCAGAACATCGGCCAGGACCCCATCGCCGCCGGCGTGCTGGCCGAGATGGGGCGGGCGATGCAGCAGCGCATGGGCAAGTAGTGGCCAATCTGCTGCTGGTGCATGGCGCCTGGCATGGCGGCTGGTGCTGGCGCGATCTGCAGCCGCTGCTGGAGGCCGAGGGCCATCGGGTCTGGGCGCCCGATCTGCCGGGCCATGGCGACGATCTGCGGCCGCTGGAGCAGCTGTCGCTGGAGTGCTATGTCGAGTCGATCTGCGACTTGATCGACACCATCGACCTGCCAGTGGTCCTGATCGGTCACAGCATGGGCGGCATCGTCATCAGTCAGGCGGCGCAGCAGCGGTCGGAGCGGATCGAGCGGCTGGTCTATCTGGCGGCGCTGCTGCCGCGCAGCGGCCAGAGCCTGGTCGACAATGTGCTGGAGCGCCGCGAAGTCGAACTGGCGCAGCCGGCGGATGGCGGGTTGAGTCTGCGCCTTTCGGAGCAAAGTCTCACCGAGCTGTTCTACCACGACTGCCTGCAACAGCTGCCCTGGGCCAGGGAACGGCTGGTGCCACAGCCGCTGGCGCCCTTCGTGACACCGGTCGTGCTCAGCGATGACCGCTTTGGCCGGCTGCCGCGCAGCTACATCCACTGCCGGGCCGATCGGGTCGTGGAGTTCGGCAACCAGCGGCGGATGGTGCGCGCCACCCCCTGTGATTCGACCTTCGTGCTCGAATGCGGCCACATGGCGATGTTGGCCGATCCGCGCGGCGTGGCGGACTGTCTGCGGCAGATCCTGGCGTAGCCGGGTGTCTGCTGCGGCACTGCGCTCAGTCGGGCTCTGCCGGGGGGGCGTTGACGTCAGTGCGGCAGCAGCCGTCTTCTCACGCTGTCCAATGCCCGCAGCAGGCGGTGGTGCGGGCAGACATTTTCGAACGACTCAGAAGTAGACCACCGAGCGGATGCTCTGGCCCTGTCCCATCAATTCGAACGCCCGGTTGATGTCGGACAGCGGCAGCGTATGGGTGATGAAGCGGTCCACCTCCAGCTTGCCGTCGAGGTACATCTGCACGTAGTCCGGCAACTGGCTGCGTCCCTTGACGCCGCCGAACGCGCTCCCCTGCCAGCGACGGCCGGTGACCAGTTGAAAGGGGCGGGTGCGAATCTCCTCGCCGCCCCCGGCGACACCGATGATGGTGGAGACACCCCAGCCACGGTGACAGCACTCCAGCGCGACACGCATCAGATCGACATTGCCGACACACTCGAACGAGTAATCGACGCCGCCGTCGGTCAGGTCGATGATCACCTGCTGCAACGGCAGGCCATGCTCGGCGGGATTGACGCAGTCGGTGGCACCCAGCTGGCGGGCAAAGTCGAACTTGGTCGGATTGATGTCGATGGCGATGATCCGTCCGGCATTGGCCATGCGCGCGCCCTGGATCACGCTGAGTCCGACGGCGCCGAGGCCGAAGACCGCCACGGTCGCGCCGGCCTCGACCCGGGCGGTGTGGCGCACGGCGCCGACACCGGTGGTGATGCCGCAGCCGAGCAGGCAGACCTTGTCCAGTGGCGCCTGCTTCGGCACCCTGGCCAGCGCGATCTCCGGCAGCACGCCATATTCCGAGAAGGTCGAGGTGCCCATGTAGTGGTGGACCATCCTGCCTTCGAACGACAGCCGGCTGCTGCCATCGGGCATCACCCCCTTGCCCTGGCTGGCACGGATGGCGACACAGAGGTTCGACTTGCCGGAGCGGCAGAACTTGCACTCGCCGCACTCGGGGGTGTAGAGCGGGATGACATGGTCGCCCACTGCCACGTTGCGGACGCCGCTGCCGACGGCCTCGACGATGGCGCCGCCCTCATGGCCGAGAATGACCGGAAACAGCCCTTCGGGATCACGGCCCGACAGGGTGTAGGCATCGGTGTGGCAGACGCCGGTGGCGATGTTGCGAATCAGCACCTCGCCGGCGCGCGGTTCGGCCACGTCGATTTCGACCAGTTCGAGCGGGCGTCCCGGGGCAAGCGCGATGGCGGCACGGCTCTTCATTGTGGGTATCCTCCTTCGTCACTGATGATCAACGCAGAATCTTGCCGCCCCGACCACCGCCGAGCGGACCGCCCCCCAGCGGGCCACCGCTGGGGCCGCCACCGCCGGGGATGATCAGCGACGAGGCCGATTCGCGGCGCATCTCTTCAAGATCGCGCAGGGTCTTCTCCAGCGCCTGCTGGGCGCTGCTGCCGAACCGGGCGACGGCTTCATCGAGCGAACTGGCCTCGATGTTAAAATCGAGCGGCAGCGGGCCGACCTGGGTCATCAGTTGCGTCTGCCCCTGAAACAGTACCGGACGGCTGCCGTCGGGCTGGCCGGCCGCAGTGACCGGCGTCAGACGGCGCAGCGTGCCGACCCGCTGGTCGGTGAAGGTCTCTTCGAGATAGAGCGTGTTGGCATCCATGCCGAGATCGGGCATGCCGGAAGTGCGTGACATAGAAGGCCTCGTGGCGAATGAAGTGACAGAAATCGAAGCGGCGCTAGCCTAGCAGAAATCGACCCGAGTGATCGACTCGAACCAAGAGCGGAGTGCGCAATGTCAACTGTTGAAAGCTTCAGGCGCCGACTGGAGCCGCTGCTGCGGATCGCCTTTGGGTTGCTGTTTCTGCTGGTTGGCTGGCTGGCGCTGACTCCGCAACCGGCAACGCTCTCCTCCGGCAACGACAAGAGCGACCACCTGCTGGCTTTTCTGGCGCTGACCCTGCTGTTGCGTCATGGCTGGTCAAGGCGTCTTGCTGGGCAGGGCGTTCTGGCCGTGATGCTTGGCTATGGCGCTGCCATCGAGCTGCTGCAACTGCGGGTGCCGGGACGGGACGGCTCGCTGCTGGACCTGGGGGCTGATCTGATCGGTATCCTGCTGGCTTTGGGCATCAGCCGCGGTGGATGGGTGTCGCTTCGCTGAAGCATGTCTGGCAGTTGTCCGGTGGGCCGGGTGACTGAATGCAGGTTTCGTTACCCAATGAAACAGTGCGCAGGCGGAGTCGCCGCTTTCGTGCTGGAAACCGGGGTAGAAACGAAACCCTCTGTCGCGGGAATGGCAGAGGGTTAGATTCCATCCGCAAGCCCGGTTAACATGGCGCGCTGAAATAATAACGACAGCATCTTCTAGGGGGAGTTCATGCTATCTGCCAAAAACGATCGAATGGGTTGTGCTCGCAACCCATCGGGGCGATGGATTAGCCAAAGATTCTCAGGGCTGAGCAGGCGTCCACAATCGCTTCGGCGCCTTGGCATGTCGCTTTGCGCGCTGGCCATGGGGTTTGCGCTGCACGCCCATGCGGTCGTCGACCCCATCGAGGCACCGGCGGTGCCGATGCCCAAGGCAGCACATACCCTGCTGCTCGGCGTGGCCAAGGCCGGCACCCGTCTGGTGGCAGTGGGTCAGTATGGCATCGTGGTCTATTCCGATGACCAAGGCAAAAACTGGCAGCAGGCCAAGGTGCCGGTGCAGCTCACCCTGACCGACCTGTTCTTTGTCGATGACAAAACCGGCTGGGCTGTCGGTGACGCAGCGGTGATCCTGAAAACCGTCGATGGCGGTGCCACCTGGGAGAAGCAGCACGATGGCCTGATGCCAAACAGCGTGGCCAGCCAGCTGGTTGCCGAAGGGCAGAAGAAGATCGACGAGGCGCAGGCCGCACTCGACCAGGCCGACCCCAATGACGAAGCGGCCCGTGCCGAACTGGATGAGCGGTTGTTCCAGGCCGAGGACCGCATCCAGGCGCTGAAAAAGGCCAGCAACTCACCGCTGCTCAATGTCTGGTTCCGTGACCAGAGCGAGGGTTTCGCGGTCGGCTCCTATGCGCAGTTCTACCACACCGCCGATGGCGGCAAGACGTGGGAGAGCTGGGCGCACAAGCTGCAGAATGCCGAAAACCACAACTACGACATCTGGGGCGATGGCTCAGGCCTCATGCTGATCGTTGGCGAGACCGGCAACATCTTCCGCTCCACCGACCATGGCGCCACTTGGCAGACCATTCCCAAGGTGAGCCCGCGCAGCCTCTACTCCATCGTGCCCGATGTCGCGCGCAAGCGGCTCTACATCACTGGCATGGTCGGCCAGGTGGCCTACAGCGATGATCAGGGCGGCAGCTGGACGGCGATGCCGACCCACACCGAGTTTTCGGTACAGAATGGCCTGATCGGGGCTGATGGTAAACCGGTTTTCATCGGCAACAACGGTCTGTTCATCACCGAGAAGAGCGATGGCAGTGGTCTTGGCGTCTACCTGCGTGATGACCGGGTGCACATGGCCAACATCATCGATGCCGGGGACGGCAATTTCTTGACGGTTGGTTTTGCCGGCGTCAAGCGCATCTCCCCCAAAGGGCTCGACCTCCCACACTGATTGATCTGAGGCATAAAGCGGGATTCCAACATGAAAGTCTCAAATAAAAACATTGATCACGTTCCATTTCTGGAGCGGCTGGTCTTCGAGAACCGCATTGCGATTCTGGTGCTGGTGCTGCTGATCACCGGCTTTCTGGGTTACCAGATGTCTCAGGTTCGCCCCGATGTGCAGTTCGAGAAGCTGATTCCGCTGCAGCATCCCTACATCCAGAACTCGATGAAGTACATGCCGACCGGCGGCAACGCAGGGAACGCGGTGCAGATCGCGGTCGAAGTGGTCGATGGTGACATCTTCACCAAGGAGTATCTGGAGACCTTGCGACAGATCGCCGATGACGTCTTCTACACACCGGGCGTCGACAAGGGCAACATGATCTCCATGTGGTCGGCCGGCCTGCGCTGGGAGGCGGCCACGCCAGTCGGCTGGAAGGGGGATGCCATCATCGGCAGCGGCTACGATGGCACGCCCGAGGCGATCGAGAAGGTGCGTTTGAATGTCCTGCGGTCACGCCACATCGGCACCTACATCGCCAACAACTTCAAGGCGACCATCATCAAGGTACCGCTGGTCGGGGTCGACCGCAGCAAGGGTGAACGGTTCGACTATCTGGCGTTTTCCAAGAAGCTTGAGCAGGACATCCGTTCCAAGTATCAGACCGATCAGATCAAGATCCATATCGTTGGCTTTCCGAAGTGGATCGCCGACCTGATCTCGGGCTTCCAGCTCATTGGGCTGTTTTTCGTGATCTCGATCGGGATCGCCTTCGTCCTGCTCTATATCTATTCACACTGCTGGAAGAGCTCGGTCGTACCGCTGCTCTGTTCGATCATCGCCGTGGTCTGGCAGCTCGGTCTGGTCAAGCTGCTGGGGTATGGCCTCGACCCCTATTCGGTGCTGGTTCCGTTCCTGATCTTCGCGATCGGCGTCAGCCATGGCGTGCAGATCATCTCGGGGATATCGAGCGAGGCCGGGCAGGGCGAGGACAAGCTGATGGCCGCCCGTCGCGCCTTCCGTGTGTTGCACATCCCCGGTGCGGTGGCGATTCTGTGTGACGTGGTGGGCTTC
This sequence comes from Pseudomonadales bacterium, assembly GCA_024234215.1. NCBI lineage: Bacteria > Pseudomonadati > Pseudomonadota > Gammaproteobacteria > Pseudomonadales > Pseudomonadales bacterium. The sequence continues at coordinate 357,815 of JACKOQ010000003.1, read as the reverse complement.
TCCACCCTCTACATGATTCCGATCAAGGTGATCCAGGAGCTGGCCGTCACCGCCAGCCTCGGGGTGTTCGTGATCCTGTTCACCAACCTGGTGCTGCTGCCGTTGCTGATGTCCTACATCGGTGTCACCAAGGCCAGCATCAAACATGCTCAGTCCCAGTTGAACAAGGACACGCCGGTATGGAATGCGATGTCGCGCTTTGCCAGCGGCAGGATTGCACCTGTGACCCTGCTGATCTCCGCGGTATTGCTGGGTGGCGCATTCTATTTCCGCGCTGACCTCAAGATCGGTGACCTGGATGCCGGGCAGCCGATGCTGCGACCCGATTCGGTCTACAACAAGGACAATGCCTACGTCAACGCGAACTTCTCCACCAGCTCCGATGTGATGGTGGTGTTTTTGAAGACCGCACCGGACAAATGTACCGAGTACTCCTCGGCGGTGCTGATCGATCAGCTGACCTGGGCACTGGAGAATGACCCAGGCGTACAGTCGGTCTTCTCGCTGGTGACCAAGGCGAAGTACTACAGCTTCAACACCACCGAGGCCAACCCGAAATGGTCGATTCTGGCGCGTGATCAGAACCTGCTGACCACGCAGATCGGCATCACCGGCATGAACATGGATTGCAGCGTCGCCTATGTTCAGGTGTCGCTCTATGACCACAAGGCCGAGACGTTGCAGCGGGTTGCCGAGCTGGTCGAGAAGTTCGCGGCCGAAAACAACAGCGAGGAGAAGCAGCTGCTGCTGGCCGGTGGCAATGCCGGCATCGATGCCGCCACCAACCAGGAGATCAAATATTCACAGAACCGCATGTTGCTGCTGGTCTATGCAGCGGTGACCGTGCTCTGTCTGATCACCTTCCGTTCGATCCTGGCGACCATCTGCATCATCACGCCGCTGATCATCACCTCCATTCTCTGTGAGGCGCTGATGGCGATCATGGGCATCGGCTTCAAGGTGGCGACGCTGCCGGTGGTGGCGCTGGGGGTCGGCATTGGCGTCGACTACGGAATCTACATCTTCGCCAAGCTGGAATCCTTTCTCAGTGAAGGGTATGACCTGGTCGAGGCCTACCTGCACACTCTGAGAACCACCGGCAAGGCGGTGTTCTTCACCGGCTTCACGCTGGCGCTCGGGGTCGGCACCTGGGTCTTCTCGCCCATCAAGTTCCAGGCCGACATGGGCATCCTGCTGGTCTTCATGTTCCTGTGGAACATGGTCGGGGCGGTCTGGATGCTTCCCGCCATCGCGCACTACCTGATCAAGCCAGCAAAATATGCAGCGAAACAGTGAGTTTCGTTCGACAACCGGCTTGTGTCCGGCCATTGCTGACGTAATGGCCGATTGAGTAAAAAACCCCGGCCTGTGCCGGGGTTTTTCATTCCTCGGGTCATGCCGAGCAGGGAGTGGCTGAATCTTCGTCGTGGCGGTGGCCGCTTTCGCCACCGCTGACGCTTTTGCGCTTCAATGTCTCCAAGCTGGTGCAACAAAAGGATGGTGCATTGATCCCGGTCGAGCGGAATGCCGCCGCAGCGCTGTCGCCCACGTCATTTTGCTGGCTGTTGACGCTCTCGTTGGCGCTGCTGTTGCCGCAACTGGCGCAGATGCCACCGCTGTTGCTGGCGGTCTGCGCGGCCGCGTTGACGATCCGGTCGCTCTGGTGGCGTCGTCGACCTGATGCGGTCCCGCTCTGGCTGCGGCTGCCGCTGCTGCTGTCGGGATTGGCCGCCATCTATGCCACCTATGCCGGTGTGGTGGGGGTGGAGCCGGCGGTGGCGCTGTTGCTGCTGTCGTTTGCCGGCAAGTGGCTGGAGCTGAACAGTCGGCGTGATGGGCAGGTGCTGATCCTGCTCGGCTGCTTTGTCATGCTGGCACAGTTTCTGTTCGACCAAAGCCTGTTGATGGCGGGCTACGCGCTGTTCGAGCTGCTGCTGATCGTCACCAGTTGGCTGGTGCTGTTGCATGGGCAGCAACCGATGCGGGCGCTCGGTTGGGCCGCGCGGCTGCTGGGGCAGAGTCTGCCGTTGATGGTGGCGCTTTTTCTGCTTTTTCCGCGCATCGGGCCGCTCTGGTCGATTCCGCTCTCCAGTTCGACTGCCCGCAGCGGCTTTGCCGAAGAGATCGGCCCGGGTGACATCAGCCGGTTGCGGCTGACGGATGAACTGGTGCTGCGGGCCCGTTTCGAAGGGGAAATTCCGCCTGCCGCCGAGCTGTTCTGGCGCGGTCTGGTGCTGGCCCACTTCGATGGACGCAACTGGCGACAGGAGAGCCTTCAGTCTGCCGACGCACCGATGGCCTCTTCCGGACAAGGAGTGCCCTATGAGCTGGTGATGGAGCCGACCGGCAAGCGCTGGATCTTTGCGCTCGATCACTCATCGAGCGGTGATTCGACCATCAGAAAGCTCACGGACGGTCGGTTGCAAAGCAGCACGCCGATCAGTGAGCGCCGCCGCTTTGCGTTGCGACGCCAGACAGACACCGCGCCGGCAACGCTTTCGGTGCAGCAGCGCCAGCGTTATCTGCAACTGCCCGCGCGCGGCAATCCGCGCAGCCGGAAGCTGGCTGAGCAGTGGCGCGCGCAGAACCCAGCCGCCGAAGCGGTAGTCAGGCAGGTGCTCGACCATTTTCATGACCAGCCTTTCCATTACACGCTTGAAGCGCCGCTATTGGGTGATCAGCCGATCGATCAATTCCTGTTTGAAACCCGCAGCGGCTACTGCGAGCACTACGCCAGTGCGCTGACCTTTCTGCTGCGCGCCGCTGGACTGCCCGCTCGCATCGTGGCCGGCTACCATGGTGGTGAGTTGAATCCGATCGATCGCTATCTGATCGTGCGCCAGAGTGATGCCCATGCCTGGGTCGAGGTCTGGAGTGATCTCGCCATGACGTGGCTCCGGGTCGATCCGACAGCGGCCATTGCGCCGGAACGGGTCAGCCAGAGCGCGGTGCGTGCCGCCCTGGCAGGCGAGCCGCTGACCGCTGCTGTGCCGGAAGCTGGCTGGCGGCCTGCCGCCTGGCTGCACTGGCTCCAGCTTTTCCGTGATGCCGCCGAGTACCGTTGGCATCGAACGGTATTGAGCTACGACCTGTCCCGTCAACAGCAGTGGCTGGGACAGTGGTTCGAAGGGGTGGATGGCGTGACATTGGCGCGTGCCGCGCTGCTGGTGCTGCTGCTGGCCATGCTGTTGCCGCTGTTCTGGCTGTTGCCGGGCCGGAACGGGCCGCACCTCGATCCTGCCGATCGCAGTTATCAACGTTTCTGTCGCCGCCTGACCAGTGCCGGGCTGGCGCGCCGGCCCGGCGAGCCGCCGGCCGACTATGCCCGCCGTCTTGTGCTGATGCGTCCCGATCTTGCCGCTGAGGTCAACCGCATCAGCCGGGCCTACATGGTCCTGCGTTATGGTCAGCCGACTGCGCGACGGGCCGCACGGCTTGATCGGGTGCTGCGGGGGGCTGTGCGTCGATTCAGGGTTTGACGCGCCAGCCCAGGGGTGTGTTGCCGAGGTTTCGCACAGAAATGGCGCAATGCTTGCTTTAACCGCGCGCAGATCCGGTTTTGCCTCAAAAATGCATTTCTATGGTGCCAATCCGGATTTGTTCCCGTTATGACCAATAAAAAAGCACCGTTTTTGTGCGTTTTTACGTACTTGAGGATCCGATCCCATGTCAGCAGCCACTGCCAGACCCCCCGTCTTTTTGACCGTACTGTTGTCATTGATGTTCTGCACGCCGTTGGCGCATGCCAGTGAACTGAATCAGGGCAACAGCGGCTGGATGCTGACAGCCACCGCGCTGGTGCTGTTCATGACCATTCCGGGGCTGGCACTCTTCTATGGCGGTCTGGTGCGCTCGAAGAATGTGCTGTCGGTGCTGATGCAGTGCTTTGCCATCACCTGTGGGGCCTCGCTGCTCTGGCTCGTATGTGGCTACAGCCTCGCCTTCACCGATGGTGGTGCCCTCAATGACTGGATCGGTGGTTCGGCTCAGTTTCTGCTGGCCAGTCTGAGCGAAGCAGCGCTGTCGGGCTCGATTCCCGAGAGCGTGTTCGTGATGTTCCAGATGACCTTCGCCATCATCACCCCGGCCTTGGTGGTGGGTGGATTTGCCGAACGGGTGAAGTTTTCGGCGATGCTGCTGTTCAGCATGCTCTGGCTGCTGCTGGTCTATGTGCCGGTGGCCCACTGGGTCTGGGGCGGTGGCTGGCTGGCGAAGCTGGGATTGCTCGATTTCGCCGGTGGCACCGTGGTGCACATCACTGCTGGAGTGGCCGCGCTGATCACCGCGCTGGTGGTCGGCAACCGCCGCGGTTTTGGAACCCAGGCCATGCCGCCACACAACATGACGATGACGGTGACCGGTGCCGGAATGCTCTGGGTGGGCTGGTTCGGCTTCAATGCCGGATCGGCGCTGGCGGCCGATGGCAACGCCGGCATGGCGATGCTGGCGACCCACATCTCCGCCGCGACCGGGGCCCTCGCCTGGATGCTGATGGAGTGGGTGAAGCATGGCAAACCCTCGATGCTGGGCCTGGTGACCGGAATGGTGGCTGGCCTGGGCACGGTGACGCCGGCGTCCGGTTACATCGGACCGGGTGGTGCGCTGCTGATCGGTTTCGTAGCCGGCATCGTCTGTTACTACATGACCCAGCTGCTCAAGCAGAAGCTGAAGATCGATGATTCGCTCGACGTTTTTCCGGTGCATGGCGTTGGTGGTATTCTCGGCACGCTGCTGGCGGGCCTGTTCGCTTCCGATCAGTTGGGTCTGTTCAGCGGTCAGGGCTATGCCGAGGGCAGAACGATGGCCAGTCAACTGGCCATCCAGTTCATTGGCGTGGTGACGACCCTCGGTTACACCGCGCTGACCACCTATCTGCTGCTGAAGCTGATCGATTGGCTGGTCGGAATGCGGGTCGAGAGTGATGAAGAGACCATGGGGCTCGACCTCGCCCTGCATGACGAGCGAGGCTACGACCTCTGAAGCGGTGAACTGATGGCCAACAGGGGGCAGTGTGAAGGAAGCTGAAAATTCGCCTGCCGCCATCAGACCCACGCTGGGTGTGGTGGCCCTGACGGTCTATGGCATTGGCAACATGCTGGGGGCCGGCATCTACGGCCTGGTGGGTAAGGCGGCCGCAGAACTGGGCAACCTGGTCTGGCTCGGCTTCGTCACCAGCATGGTGGCGGCCGGTCTGACCGGACTCTCCTACGCCTCACTGGGGTCGCGCTACCCGCGGGCCGGCGGGGCGGCCTATGTGACCCAGCGGGCATTTGGACTGCCCGCCATCAGCTATGTCGTCGGTCTGGCGGTGATGATGTCCGGCATCACCTCGATGGCGGCGGCCAGCCAGGTCTTTGCCGGTTATACCCATGAGATCTTCACCGCCATCCCGATCAAGGCGGTGGTGCTGCTGTTCCTGCTGGCGCTGACGGTGATCAACTATGTCGGCATGCGCGAGTCGGCGTGGGTCAATGCGCTCTGCACGGTGGTCGAGGCCGGCGGGCTGCTGCTGGTGATTGTGGTCGGTTTTCGCTACTGGGGCAGTGTCGATTACCTCGATGCCACGTCGCTCAAGAATCCTGGCGGCGACTTTTCGGTACCCATGGTGCTCTCCTGCGCGGTGCTGACCTTTTATGCCTTCATCGGTTTCGAGGATCTGCTGAACATCTCGGAGGAGGTGCGCGAACCGCGCCGCATCTTTCACATTGCCCTGCTCTGTGCATTGGGCATTGCGACCCTGATCTACATTGCCGTTTCGATCACGGCGGTTTCGGTGGTGCCCCATGCGCAGCTTGCGGTCGAAACCGGCCCGCTGGTGGCGGTGGTGCGGGTGGCGGCGCCATGGGTGCCGCCGCTGCTGTTCACCGTGGTGGCGATGTTTGCGGTGACCAACACCGCGCTGCTGAACTCCATCATGGGGTCAAGGTTGGCCTATGGCATGGCGCATCAGGGGTTGCTGCCGAAGCTGCTGGGGCGGCTGCATGTCCGGCGACAGACGCCGCATGTGGCGATTCTGCTGCTGATGGCGATCGTGCTCGGCCTGGCCCTGGTTGGGGACATCCGCACGCTGGCCAGTGCCACCAGCCTGTTGTTGCTCGGCTCGTTCACCTTGGTGAACCTGTCGCTGCTGCGGCTGCAGCGCCGTGCCGATGAACCCAAGGGCGGCTTCGAGGTGCCGCAGTGGGTGCCGGCCGCGGGTGCCGGCATCTCCCTGCTCTTCATCATCAACCGGGTGATCGAAGGGGTGCGTGCGAGTGATCTGACGCCGGTCTACATCGCCGGCGGCATCATCGTGGCCATCATCGTTCTCTATCTGCTGGTGCGGCCACAGGCAGTGGCCGACATCGACGGGTAGGGCAGCGCAGCTCTGGCCGCCCGTCAGGGTGCCTGCCGCTGCTGCCCGGCGGGCCGATCACTTGATGAATGAGCAGCAGTAGTCGGTCGGTTCGCTCACCCTGACCGTGAAGCTCGAAGCGCCCGGCACCTCGAAGGATTGACCGGCAGTGATCGGCCGCCACTCGCTGCTGCCGGACAGCTGCAGGTCGAGCTTGCCCGACATGATCTCCATCAGCTCCCGGTCGCCGGTGTTGAAGCGATACTCTCCGGGCAGCATGAAGCCCAGGGTTTTCATCGATCCATCGGAAAAATGAATGCTGCGGCTGGTCACCTTGCCGTCAAAATAGACATTGGCCTGCTTGACGACGGACACGTTCTCGAATTTCGACATGGCTGTTCCTGAAGAGGTTGATCAAAGCCGGCGATTATAGCCGTGACCGGGCAGCCAATGGTGAGCGCGGTGCGGCAGAAGAGGTCGAACCAGGCGGCTGAACTGTTGTAGAATCGACCGGCTTTGCATGCCGCCAATCCATGAACCGACCTGGCGACGCACTGATTTCAGGTCATCTCGATCACTCACTCCACAGCACAGGTAGTTATCCATGCCCTTGTCGATAGAAGAAGCCAATCAGCGCCTGATCGCCGCTTCCGGTGGCATGTTCGACATCGAAGAGATCAACATCGATGGCGTCATGACCAAGGTCTGGAAGTCCGCCCCCCCCACGCTTCGGCATGTCTTTCTGAACACCAAGAACTATTTCGGCCGCGACTATTTTCTGTACGAAAACGAGCGGATGAGCTATGAGCAGCACTACCAGCGGGTGGTGGCGCTGGCGTGGCAGTTGCGCAGCCGTTTCGGCATCGAAAAGGGCGATCGGGTGGCGCTGTCGATGCGCAACTATCCCGAGTGGCCGGTGGTGTTCTGGGCGACGGTGACGCTCGGTGCGGTGATCGTGCCGCTGAATGCCTGGTGGAAGGGCAACGAACTGGAGTATGGTCTGGCCGATTCCGGTTCCAAGGTGCTGTTTGCCGATGGTGAGCGCATCGAGCTTTTGAAAGAGCACTTCACCAAACTGCCCGAGCTCAAGCATGTGATTGCGGCACGCACGACCGCGCCCCTGCCAGCCGGCATGTTGCGCTACGAGGAGCTGTTCGCCACCGCCGCCCCGGCCAACGAACTGCCCGAGGCCGACATTCACCCCGATGACAACGCCACCATCTTCTACACCTCCGGCACCACCGGCAACCCGAAAGGGGCGCTGGGCAGCCACCGCAACATGTGCAGCAACCTGATCAGCGGCGCTTTCGTGCGGATGCGCACCGAAATTCGCTATGGCCGCGTGCCGGCACCACCACCCGGACCATCGGGTCATCTGCTGTCGGTGCCGCTGTTCCACGCCACCGGCTGTCACGGCATCCTCTGCGGCAACACCTTTGCCGGCAACATGATCGTCACCATGTACAAATGGAACCCTGAAGAGGCGATCAGACTGATCGAGCGCGAGAAGCTGGCCTCCTTCGGCGGGGTCCCCTCGATGGTGTGGCAGGTGATCGAGTCGCCCGAGTTCGCCAAACATGACCTGTCGAGCGTGCAGAGCATCGGTTACGGCGGCGCGCCCTCGGCACCCGAGCTGGTCAAGCGCATTGGCGAGAGCTTTCCGCAGGTCAAGCCGAGCAATGGCTATGGACTGACCGAGACTTCGGCGCTCACCACTTCGAACTCGGCCGAAGACTACCTCGAAAAACCGACCAGTGCCGGCTGTCCGGCGCCGGTTTCCGAGGTCAGGATCGCCGGCGACGATGGCCAGGAGGTGCCGCGCGGCACCATCGGCGAGGTGTGGATCAAGGGGCCGCAGGTGGTCAAGGGCTACTGGCGCAAGCCGGAGGCCACCGCCCAGAGCTTCACCGATGGCTGGCTGCATACCGGTGACCTCGGCTACATGGATGGCGATGGCTTTCTCTACATCGCCGACCGCGCCAAGGACATGCTGATCCGTGGCGGTGAAAACGTCTACTGTGTCGAGGTCGAGAGCGCGCTCTACAGCCATCCGGATGTCATGGATGCGGCCGTGGTCGGCATTCCGCACCGGGTACTGGGTGAGGAGGTCGGCGCGCTGGTGCAGATCCGGCCTGGCGGCAATCCGACCGAAGAGGAGCTGAAAAAGCATGTCGCCAGCCAGCTCGCCGGTTTCAAGGTGCCGGTGCGGATCGACATGCAGCGTGATCCGTTGCCACGCAATGCCAATGGCAAGATCATGAAGCCCGAAGTCAAGAAGCTGATGGGGCTGGCCTGATCCGGCAAGAGCGCCCCGCCTCTTCTGGCCCTGTCGACCCAGAAAAAGGAGTCTTGTATGAGTGACTTCACTCCAGGAGAGGCCGTTGCCGTCGCCCCCAATGTGCTGCGGCTGACCGCGCCCAATCCGGGCGTCATGACCGGTCCCGGCACCAACAGCTATCTGGTCGGCACCAAGGCGGTGGCGGTGATCGACCCCGGTCCTGCCGATGCCGGCCATGTCGCTGCGCTGCTGGCGGCGGCACCGGGGCCGATCCGCTGGATTCTGGTGACCCACACTCACCTCGACCACTCGCCGGCGGCGGCGCTGCTGCGTGAGAAGAGTGGCGCCCAGTTGGTCGGAATGCCTGCCCCGGAGCATGGGGCACAGGACAAAAAGTTCAAACCGGGTCGCATCATGATCCAGGATGAGCGGCTGGTCGGAGATGACTTCGTGCTGACCGCCATCCACACTCCCGGTCATGCATCGAACCACCTCTGCTATCTGCTGGAGGAGGAGGGCCTGCTGTTCACCGGCGACCACATCATGAGTGGTTCAACGGTGGTGATCGCCCCGCCCGATGGTGACATGGCCAGCTATCTGGCCTCGCTGGCACTGCTGAAGCGCTATCCGCTCAAGCGGTTGGCGCCGGCGCATGGCGGCATTCTGGAGCAGCCCGCAGCGGTGATCGACTGGCTGATTGCCCACCGGCTGGGGCGCGAGGCCAAGGTGGTCGAAGCATTGGCGGCGGCGCCCGACTCCACCCTCGATGAGCTGCTGCCGGTGGTCTATCAGGATGTGCAGGCCCTGCTGTTCCCGGTGGCAAAGCACTCCCTGACGGCGCATCTGCTCAAACTGAAGGATGAAGGGCGTGCCCGTCGCAGTGACAACGGCCGCTGGCGCAACTGCTGATCAGGCGATGCAGCCGAGGCCTGCCATGCACGAATAGGCGATGGCGAGGCCCAGCGTGATCAGATAGCCGGCCGCCAGTTGCAGCCCCACCAGCACGATGCGCAGCGGCAGCGGCTGGCCAGCCAGCCCCCGATACCAGGCGATGGTTGCGGCTGCGGCAATCAAGGCCAATCCCAGCTTCATGGTGTCGTCGCCCAGGCCGGTGAAATGGCCGTTGCTGCGCAGCCAATGGTCGATGCCGAGCAGGGCGATACAGCCCAGCAGCGCCCCGATCCAACCACCCACCAGATGCTTCATCACTCATGCTCTCCTGACCGCTGCGGCATTGTAGCCGACAACGGCGCTGTCGGCTGTCGCGCTTTGGCAGTGCAACGCCCCGCACTCATCTGCAGATTCTTTTTTATGGTCTAGGCTTGATGTCATGGGATCTTCCGTCGCAGTGCCAGACAAAGATCGCTCGACTGTGTGAGCAGAGAATTCAAGCACTACCCCGGTCAGGGGTGCCACATTGAATGGAGAAGAAGAGATGAGCAGACTTTTGACACCAGGCATCAACCTGATGAAAAAGATGAACTTCCTGTACAAGTTCGGTTTGATTTCACTGGCCGTGCTGGTGCCGCTGATGCTGCTGAGCGCACTGCTGGTGATGCAGACCAGCCGTGACATCGGCACGATCAGAGCCGAGCGTGTCGGCATTGAACATGCGAAGGTCGCGCTCGAGCTGCGCCGGCTGGGTGGCCGCTATGTCGATCTGGTGCTGGCGATCGAACAGGTCAACAAGCAGATGAGTGCCGCCAACGACCTGACCCCCCTCTATCGCCAGACCCGCCAGCAGATCGACGAGGCGATCAAGGCCTATCAGGCCGTCCTGGAACAACAGCCGCTGGGGGAGGAGACCCAGAGCAGTTGGACCAACCTGCTGAACTTCTGGCAGCAGAGTGCGCAGATCGACCCCAAGGCGGGCGTCGAAGTACCACAACATCTGGCCCATGCCGAGCAGAAAAAGCTGCTGGAGCTGATGCAGCACTTCATTCTGGCGGTGTCGATCGAAAGTGGCCTGATCCTCGACAGCAGCCCGGAACGCTACCTGCTGATCTCGCATGTGCTGAATGAGTTCACGATGCTGGCGGGCCGCCTCGAAGAGGCGCGGGCGGTGGGCACCTCGATCAAGGCGCAGACGGCGACCACGGCCAGCACGCTGAAGTGGCTCGAACCGATCGGTCAGAAACTGCTCGACACCGAAGAGGAATACCGCTATGCCGTCGCCACCAGCATCGGCCGTTCTCCGCGCGCCAAGGCCCTGCTGGAGGCTGATGCCAACAAGGCTGGAGAGGCCTACAAGGGGATGGCCGAATACATCGAGTCGGTGTTGATGATGGGCGAAGAGCAGAGCCTGACCTGGGAGGGCTACTACAATCACCTGAGCGCGAAGATCGATCCGATCTTCAAGGTTGGCCAGTCGGTGTTGCCGCTGGTCGACACCCTGCTGGGCGAGCAGGAGAGTGCGCTTGTCGCGCAGCGCAATGGTTATGTCGTTGCCGCCCTGGTCGTTTTGGCGCTGGTGGTCTATCTCTGTGCCGCCTTTGCCAGTTCGATGAAGGTCACCATTTCCAGCATCTATGCTGCCGCACGTGGGCTGGCGCAGGGCGACACCCGGGTGCGGGTGGCGGTGGACAGCAAGGATGAACTGGGCAGCCTCTCTGTCGAGTTCAACAGCATGGCCGAGAAGGTGGCGGAACTGATCAGCCAGGCACACCACACCGCACGGCAGGTGTCGGAGCAGGCCGAAACCGTGGAGCGCATCGCCAGCCGCAGCAGCGATGAGTTGCAGAGCCAGTTGAGTGAGACCGCGCAGGTGGCGACGGCGATGAACGAGATGGCCGCCACGGTGCAGGAGGTGGCGCGCAGTTCGGTCAGCGCAGCCGATTCGGCACAGGCGGCCCACCGTGACGTGCAGAGCGGCCGGCAACTGGTCGAGTCGACCTCGGCGACCATCCGCCGTCTGGCCGAGGAGATTGGTGGCACCGTGCAGGTGACGCAGCGGCTGGTGGAGCACAGCCACAGCATCAGCAAGGTGGTCGATGTGATCAAGGGCGTGGCCGAGCAGACCAACCTGCTGGCGCTCAATGCCGCCATCGAGGCGGCCCGGGCCGGTGAGCAGGGACGTGGCTTTGCCGTGGTGGCGGATGAGGTGCGGACCCTGGCGCAGCGCACCCAGCAGTCGACCAGCGAGATCGAGCAGATGATCGGTCAGTTGCAGACCGGCGTGAACGATGCGGTCAAGACCATGGGCAGCAGCCGGGAGATGACCGAACGCACCGTGGTGGAGTCATCGAAGGTGGATGAAGCGCTGGCCAGCATCGCCGGTTCGGTCGACAACATCCTGGGCATCAGCCAGCAGATTGCCACGGCAGCCGAGGAGCAGAGCGTGGTGGCACGCGAGATCGACCGCAACATCGTCGCGATCAACGGTGCCAGCGAACACACCGCCAGCGGTGCCCGCGAGACGGTGGAAGCCAGCCAGAACATGGCGGCGCTGACCCAGCAACTGGAGCAGTTGATCGGCACCTTCAAGGTGTGAGAGCAAAGCAGGGCGACCACCCGACAGGGGGTCGCCCAAACGAAAAACCCGCCTTGACCGGCGGGTTTTTCCGTTTCAGCGGCCGCTGCCGATGGCGTGGGGTTGATGGCTGATCACCTCCTCGTAATGCCGGTTGATCTCCTGGGTCAGCGCGGCGATGCGGCGCTGCCAGGCGCCCTCGAAGTCGGCATTCCATGCAGTGGCGACGGCATCGCGCACCGTCTGCCGAATGGCGTCGAACAGCGCGCTGTACATCGGCAGAAGCACGCCGTTGTTGGTGTGGGTCAGCACCTCGAAGCCGAGTACGGTCTCGAGTTCGTCGCCATCGGGCATCATGATCAGCATCATCGCCTCGTCCAGCATCCGTGCCCGCATCAGGTGGTCCATGTGCTCCATCATATGCGCCGATTCGGGGCTGGCCGCGAAGTAGCGTTCATAGACCGCTGCGGAGATGTCACCGGCTTTTTCGGCAGTCTGCTCGAAGGAGGCGAGGATCAGGTCGTTGTCGTTCATGGCGGGCTCCGGGAGTCGTGATGGTGGGCAGGCCGGTACGAGCGGCCAAGTCATTCTACCGTAGAAAATATGGTTTATGCCGCTCCTGTCCGGTCGGCGGATTGCGGAGTCTGGCGTCAGTTCGGTCGATAGGTCCCCTTGAAGGTGGTGCCGACCTGCAGGATGCGCAGCGTGTTGGTGGCGCCCGGTTTGCCGCGGTGGTCGCCCTCGGTGATGATCACCAGATCACCCTTCTGCACCGCGCCCTGCTGTTCGAGCAGGTCGATCGCACCCTTGTTGACCTCGTCCGGCTCCACCTGGGTGTAGTCGTACAGCAACCCTTCAACATCGCGGTAGAGCGCCACCCGGCGCAGGGTCGAGTGGTGGCGCGACAGGGCGTAGATCGGCTGCGCCGAGCTGATGCGCGACATCCACAGCGGCGTGGCGCCCGATTCGGTCAGGCAGACCACCGCCTTGATGCCGGTCAGATGGTTGGCGATGTACATCGACGCCATCGCGATCGCCTCGTCGATGCGGTGAAACTCGGAGTCGACCCGGTAGGAGGACGAACGGGCCGAAGGCTGCTTCTCGGCGCCGATGCAGGTGCGCGCCATCGCCCGCACCGCCTCGACCGGATGGTGGCCGGTGGCGGTCTCAGCCGAGAGCATCACCGCGTCGGTGCCATCGAGCACCGCGTTGGCGACATCGAACACCTCGGCGCGGGTCGGCACCGGATTGTCGATCATCGACTCCATCATCTGGGTGGCGGTGATCACCACCCGGTTCAGGGTCCAGGCGCGCTTGATGATCTGCTTCTGGATGCCGACCAGCTCCCAGTCGCCCACCTCGACCCCCAGATCGCCGCGTGCCACCATGATGACGTCGGCGGCGGTGATGATGCGGTCGAGCGCGGCATCGCTGGCGACGGCCTCGGCCCGTTCGATCTTGGCCACCACCGCGGCCTGGCTGCCGGCCTCACGGATCAGTTGCCGGGCGGTGTCGATGTCCTCGGCCGAGCGCACGAAAGAGACGGCGACAAAGTCGACGCCGATGGCGGCGGCGGTGACGATGTCGGCCTCATCCTTGTCGGAGAGCGCCGGCGCCGAGAGCCCGCCACCCTGGCGGTTGATGCCCTTGTGGTTGCTGAGGGGGCCACCCACCAGCACCTCGGTGTCGATGCGGTGGGTGGTGATGCTGTCGACCCGCAGCTCGATGCGGCCATCGTCCAGCAGCAGGATGTCACCCGGCCGGCAATCGGCCGGCAGCGCCGGATAGTCGATGCCCACCTGGTGGATGTCGCCCTCGAACTCATCGAGCGTGGCATCGAGTGCGAAGGGCGCACCGCGCTGCAAGGTGACCTTGCCATCGCGGAACGAGCGCACCCGGATCTTCGGCCCCTGCAGGTCGGCCAGGATCGCCACATTGAGATTGTGCCGGGCGCTGATTTCGCGCACCATGCGGGCGCGCGCCTGATGCTCCTCGGCCTCGCCGTGCGAGAAGTTGAGCCGTACGACATTGACGCCGGCCAGCAGCATCTGCTCTAGCACCTGCGGTGCATCGGTGGCGGGGCCGAGGGTGGCAACGATCTTGGTTCGACGCAACATGGTGCCTCCGAGGATGGCGGTGTGGGGTGCTCTTCGTCGCAGCAGAACATTTCGTGCGTGTCGCTGTCCATTGCCAACATGCGGGCGGCCAGTGCGGCGCTTTCTGCACCCGTTCCAATACCAGCGGACTCCAATGCCTGTTTTTTCATCCCTGCGTCCGGTCCTGACCATGCTGCTGTGCGGGCTGCTGTTCGTCAATGCAGCGCTGCGTGCAGAGCCCCAGGTGCCGATCGGGCAGGATGAGCCGCAGTTGCCCTATCTGGGTGATGTCAGCTCCAGCATCATCTCGACCGACGAGGAGCACTTTCTCGGGCAGATCTGGCTGATGCAGCTGCGCAGCCAGGTCACCATGCTGGATGATCCGGTGGTCAACCACTATCTGGAGAACCTGCTCGGCCAGTTGGCCGGCAGCAGCCAGCTGCAGGACCGCCGCCTGACACTGGTGGTGATCGACAGCCCGGAGCTGAACGCCTTTGCCGTGCCGGGTGGTGTGGTCGGCGTCAATGCCGGGCTGTTCAGCCATGCGCGGAACGAGGCACAGCTCGCCTCGGTGCTGGCCCACGAACTGGCGCACCTGAGTCAGCGGCACCATGTGCGGATGGTCGACAGCGCACGCAAGAACAGCGTGCCGATGCTGGCGGCGATGCTGGCCGGCGTGGTGCTGGCGGCCTCGGGCGGTGGCGATGCCGGCATGGCGATGATCACCGGCAGTCAGGCGGCGCTGATTCAGGAGCAGTTGCGCTTCAGCCGCCAGTATGAGAGCGAGGCCGACCGCATCGGCATGCTCAACCTGGTCGCGGCCGGCTACGATCCCAGGCAGATGCCGGCGATGTTCGAGCAGATGTTGCAGGCCCGCTCCTTCGCCGGTGACCGGGCCCCACAATTTCTGCTGACCCACCCGTTGACCGAGGCGCGCATCGCCGACACCCAGAACCGCGTCGCGCAGTATCCCGACAATGCTGAGGCCAAGGTCGACAGCATCGAATACGAGCAGGCCCGCAGCCGCATGCAGAACGCCCTCGAGGGCAATCCGGTGCGCATCATCAAGCAGGTCGAGGCCACGCTGGCGACGCAACCGGGCGGTGCGCTGGATGATGGCAACCGCTATCTGCTGGCGCTGGCGCAACTGAAGGCGCAGCGGCCGCAGGAGGCCGAAGCCACCCTCAAACCGCTGCTGGAGCGTGAGCCGCTGGCGCTGGGTTATCTCTATACCCAGGTGCAGATCGACATGGCCCGCGGTCGCGCGCAGGCGGCGCTGGCACGGCTCGATCCGGCGCTGAAGCGTGCGCCCGACAGCTATCCGCTGACGATCGCCCAGGCTGAAGCGCTGCTGGCCAGCGGTCGACCGGCGGCCGCCGAGCCGCTGCTGGCCCGGCTGAGCCGGGAACGGCCGTGGGATGCCCCGGTCTGGTATCGGCTGGCCGAGGCGCGGGGACGCTCGGGTGATGCGCGCGGCATGCACCGGGCGCAGGGCGAGTATGCGCTGCTGATGGGGCAGATCGACGATGCGCAGCGGCAGCTCGAATATGCCCGCGCGCTGTCGCAGGGCAACTACGGCGAGAGTGCCTCGGTCGACGAGCGGCTGGGGCAGATTCGGCGGCTGCGCAAGCAGTTGGGCATGGCGACGCGCTGAATCAGCGTGGCGGCAGGCTTTTCGAGAAGGCCAGCATCCGCTCCAGCGGCACCATGGCCTGCCGACACAGCTCTGCGTCGAGTTCGATCTCGTTGCACTCATCACGCAGGCTGACCAGCAGATTCTCCAGATGGTTCATCGCCATCCACGGGCAGTGGGCACAACTGTGACAGGTGGCGCCACGGCCGCCGGTGGGGGCCTCCAGAAAACGTTTGCCCGGCGCGAGCTGTTCGAGCTTGTAGATCAGGCCGCGGTCGGTGGCGACGATGAAGGTGTCGTTGGGCAGCCTGCGGGCCGCCTCGATGATCTGGGTGGTTGAACCGACCAGATCGGCCAGATCGAGCACCGTCTTCGGCGATTCGGGGTGGGCCAGCACGGCTGCGTCAGGGTAGACATGCTTGAGGTCGCGAATGCCTTGGGCCTTGAACTCCTCATGGACGATGCAGGCGCCGTCCCACAGCAGCATGTCGGCGCCGCTCTGCTCGGCCAGGTAGCTGCCCAGGTGCTTGTCCGGTGCCCAGAGAATCTTCTGACCCTCTGCGCTCAGATGTTCGATCAGTTCGAGCGCCATGCTGGAGGTGGCCACCCAGTCGGCACGCGCCTTCACGGCGGCGGAGGTGTTGGCATAGACCACCACGGTGTGGTCGGGATGGGCATCGCAGAAGGCCGAAAAAGGGTCGATCGGGCAGCTGATGTCGAGTGAACAGGTGGCCTCCAGCGTTGGCATCAGCACCCGCTTGTGCGGTGTGAGAATCTTGGCGGTCTCGCCCATGAAGCGCACGCCGACCACCATCAGCGTGGTGGCGGGGTGTTCCTTGCCGAAGCGGGCCATCTGCAGCGAGTCGGAGACGAAGCCGCCGGTCTCCTCGGCCAGTCGCTGCAACTGCGGGTCGGTGTAGTAGTGGGCGACGATGACCGCATTCTTGCTGGCCAGCAGCGCCTCGATCTGCCGTTTCAGTGCCTGATACTGCGCTTCGGCCAAGTGATGCCCGTCGCGGGCTTCGACGAAGAGGGTTTCGTCGATCTGGTGACTTTTCAGCAGCTTTTCGGTCACGTTCATGGGCAGTGCGACCTCTCGGCGATCCGGGTGTGATGCTGGGCCCGATTGTAGCATGGCCCACCCGGCGCGCATGGCCGGGCCGTCAGCGCCACCGTGCAGCTCAGTCGTCGAGCCACTGCCGGATGCTGGTCGCCTGGTGGGGGGCATTGCCGATGTAACCGGCCGGGGTGAGCTGCCGCAGCCGGGCCTTTTCGGCCTCCGGAATCGCCAACTGGTCGATGAACTGTTGCAGCGCTGCCTGGTCGATGGCCTGACCGCGGGTCAATTCCTTCAGCTTCTCGTAGGGCTCCTCGACGCCATGGCGGCGCATCACCATCTGGATGGCTTCGGCCAGCACCTCCCAGGCACTGTCCAGATCGGCGGCGATCCGTTCGCGGTTGATCTCCAGCTTGCCGAGTCCCTTGAGTGTCGAGTGCAGGGCGATAGTGGTGTGCGCAAAGGCGGTGCCGAGGTTGCGCAGCACGGTGGAGTCGGTCAGGTCGCGCTGCCAGCGCGAGATCGGCAGCTTGCTGGAGAAGTGGTGCAGCAGCGCATTGGCGATGCCGAGATTGCCCTCGGCATTCTCGAAATCGATCGGATTGACCTTGTGCGGCATCGTCGAGGAGCCCACCTCGCCGGCGACCCGCTTCTGACCAAAATAGCCGAGCGAGATGTAGCCCCAGAGGTCGCGGGTGAAGTCGATCAGCACGGTGTTGAAGCGGGCGATGGCATCGAACAGCTCGGCCAGGCAGTCGTGTGGCTCGATCTGGGTGGTGTAGGGGTTCCACGCCAGCCCCAGGTCGGTGACGAAGCGGCTGGCCAGCGTCGGCCAGTCGAGCTCGGGGTAGCTGACGCAGTGCGCATTGAAGTTGCCGACGGCGCCATTCATCTTGCCGAGCAGCGCAGTGGTGGCGATCTGCTGCCGCTGCCGCCGCAGACGATAGGCGACATTGGCGAACTCCTTGCCGACGGTGGTGGGCGAGGCGCTCTGGCCATGGGTGCGCGACAGCATCGGCAAGCCGGCAAGCTGCACGCTGAACTCGGCGATGGTGTCGATCAGTCGATCGATCAGCGGCAGCAGGATGTCGTTGCGGGCACCCTGCACCATCAGCGCATGGCTCAGGTTGTTGATGTCCTCGGAGGTGCAGCCGAAGTGGATGAACTCCAGCCGTGGCCGCAGTTCCGGCTGGCTGGCGAAGCACTGCTTCAGGTGGTACTCCACCGCCTTGACGTCATGGTTGGTGCCGCGTTCGATCTGCTTGATCTGCTCGGCGGCCGCCTCATCGAACTGGTCGACCAGGGAGTTCAGAAAATGGTTGGCCGCGCTCGACAGCGGCGGCAGCTCGGGCAGTTGACCGGATTGCGCCAGATGCTGAAACCAGCGCACCTCGACCAGCAGCCGATGGCGAATCAGGCCGAACTCGCTGAAGTAGCGCCGCAGTTCGGTGCTTTTGTCGGCATAGCGGCCATCGATCGGGGAGAGTGCGGTCAGGGTCGAGAGTGTCATGGGCGGTCCGGGGTTGACTTGAAGGGGGCAGTTTCGCTGTGCGGGGTGGTCAGTGGCGCTGGAGCAGGCGGTCGGCCGTGTTGATCAGGGCGCGCCGCTGCCAGAGCAAAAACAGCGGGCGTCCGCCCAGCTGGCGCCAGAGCATGGCCGAGCGCACGGCGGCGAACAGCAGCAGGCGAATCTTGTCGGCGATCTCGCTGTTCTGCAGATGGCGCGGCTCGCCGACCACCTGGATGCGAAAGCGCAGCGTGCTGAGGCTCTGCTGATAGAGCCGCGAGAGCTGACCGACCAGTGCGGCCTGGTCGAAGTCGGGCAACTGCTGCTGGCGGCCGATCTGGACCAGCTCCTGGCCGATCTGATCGAGCATCCGTGGCTGCGCCGCGAGCTTGCCCTGCAGGTGGATGGCGGCCACCGCATAGCGCAGCGTACTGACCATCTCGTCACTCTTGCCGTTCTGGCGCCAACCACTGAGCAGGCGCAGCCCGGGCAGGATCGGCGAGAGGCCACCGAACACCGCCTCGGTCGAGGCGGGATGGGTGCAGAGGGTCGCCGTCACGGCAGTCTCGATGTTCGATTGCGAGACCACGCCGGTGCGGGCGAGGCGATCGACCCCTTGGGCAAACTGCAGGAGGGCGGCAAAGGCCAGGGCCTGTTCCTCGATCGATCTGGCCATCTAGGCTCCGTGGCGGAGGGCAGGGGAAAACGGCTGGGCCGGCTGCATCACAGGCAGGGCGGTTTCGATCACTCCACCGCCCAGGCAGATCTCGTCCTGATAGAACACCACATACTGCCCCGGCGTCACCGCCCGCTGCGGCGTGTCGAACCGGACCCGACAGCGGCCGTCCTCGGCCGGCTCCAGCCAGCAGGGCTGATCCGGCTGACGATAGCGCGTCTTGGCGGCGAGCCGGCAGGGCAGGCGTGGGCCCTCACCATCGATCCAGTGGAGCGCCGAGGTGGTGAGTCCATCTGCCAGCAGCAGCGGATGGTCATGGCCCTGCACCACGATCAGCGTGTTGCGGTCCAGATCCTTGGCGGCCACATACCAGGGGGCCTCGGCGGCGCCATGGACACCGCCGACACCCAGACCCTGGCGCTGCCCGATCGTGTGGTGGAGCAGCCCGTGGTGCTCGCCGAGCCGGCGACCCTCGGCGGTTTCGATCGGCCCCGGCTGCGCGGGCAGATAGCGGGTCAGAAAATCGCGGAAGCGGCGCTCACCGATGAAGCAGATGCCGGTGCTGTCCTTTTTGCTCTGGGTGGCGAGGCCGAGCTGAGCGGCAATCTGCCGCACCTGCGACTTCTGCAGCGCTCCGACCGGAAAGTGGCTGCGGGCAAACTGCTGTGCGCTGACCGCATGCAGGAAGTAGCTCTGGTCCTTGTTGGCATCGAGCCCCTTCAGCAGCCGGGTCTGCCCGCCCTGCCGATCGAGGCGGGCATAGTGGCCGGTGGCGATCTGGTCGGCACCCAGCAGTTCGGCATACTCGGCGAAGACCTTGAACTTGATCTCGCGGTTGCACAACACATCGGGGTTGGGGGTGCGGCCGGCGCGGTATTCGCTCAGAAAGTGGCTGAAGACCTGGTCCCAGTATTCGGCGGCGAAGTTGGCGGTGTGCAGTTCGATGCCGAGCTGATCGGCCACCTGCCGGGCATCGGCCAGGTCCTGTTTCGCCGTACAGTATTCGGTGCCGTCATCCTCCTCCCAGTTCTTCATGAACAGTCCGACCACCTGGTGGCCCTGCTGCTTCAGCAGGAAGGCAGCGACCGAGGAGTCGACCCCGCCGGACATGCCGACGACGATGCGTTGTGCGAAGGAGGGTGGCACCTGCTGTGACCGGGCGAGCAAAAGGGCGGCAATTATAGCCTATTGCCCGGAATGCTCATGAATGAAATCGAGCGGATAGCGCTTGCCGCGCAGGTAGTCCTCGACGTTGCGCAGCACCAGCGGGCTGCGCAGCCGGTCACGGCGGGCGCGCAGTTCGTCGACGGTCAGCCACAGTGTGCGCAGGATGCCGGTGTCGAGCGGACGTTCGGGATGGTGCCGCAGCGGTTCGGCAATGAAGCAGGTGCGCAGATAACTGATGCCGTTGTAGGCCGAGGTGTAGGTATAGAGGCCGAGCAGCGCCTTGACGGTGACCTCCCAGCCGGTCTCCTCCAGCGTCTCGCGCACGGCCGCGGCGGCCAGGGTCTCGCCCTGATCGAGGTGGCCGGCCGGCTGGTTGATGACCAGGCGCTCGCCCTCGCTCTCTTCGACCAGCAGAAAGTGGCCATCGCGCTCCACGATGGTGGCGACCGTGGCGTGGGGATACCAATCCATGCAGGGCTCCGGTGGATGACTGGCAATTGGGATAATGGACGCTTTATAGAATAATACAGCCAGACGGCTTCCCGCCGCCGACCCTGATCGACCGGACAGATCACATGAGCCAGCTCACCCACCTCGACGCCGACGGCAATGCCCGGATGGTCGACATCACCGACAAGGCCGAGAGCAGCCGGGAGGCCACTGCCGAGGCGATCGTGCGCATGGCGCCCGACACGCTGCGGCTGATCACTGAGGGACGGCACAAGAAGGGCGATGTACTCACCGTCGCCCGCATTGCCGGCATCCAGGCCGCCAAGCGCTGTGCCGAGCTGATTCCGCTCTGTCATCCGCTGCTGCTCAGCGCCATTCAGGTCGAACTGACGCCCGACATCGCGCAGAGTCGGGTGGTGATCCGCGCCACCTGCCGCCTGAGGGGGCAGACCGGTGTCGAGATGGAGGCGCTGACTGCGGCCAGCATCGCCGCGCTGACCATTTACGACATGTGCAAGGGGGTCGACCGGGGGATGGTGATCGATGGCGTGCGCCTGCTCGAGAAACGGGGTGGCCGAAGCGGCCATTGGCAGGCCGAGACGCCGTCGACGCCATGAAGATCTGCTACTTCGCCCGCGTGCGCGAGGACCTGGGGCTCGACCATGAGCTGCTGCAACCGCCGCCGCAGGTCGATCGGGTCGATCGGCTGATGGCCCATCTGATCGCCGCACGCGGCCCGCTGTGGGCCGAAGTGTTGGACCCCGAGCGCATCCTCGTTGCAGTCAACCAGCAGATCGCCGCCTTCGACACGCCGATTGGGGCGGACGACGAAGTGGCGTTCTTTCCGCCGATGACCGGGGGTTGAGATGTTCGAGGTGCGGGTTCAGCAGCACGATTTTTCGCTCGAAGCCGAGGTGAACCAGTTGCGCCAGCAGGCCCCGGGCGCCGGGGCGGTGGTCGCCTTCGTCGGCCTGGTGCGGGAGCTGGGTGAGGCGCGGCAGATCGAGCAGCTCGTTCTCGAACACTATCCGCAGATGACCGAAAACAGCCTGCGGCAGATCGTCGAGGAGGCGCGGCAGCGCTGGCCGCTGCTCGCCGCGCGGGTGGTGCATCGGGTGGGGGCGCTGACACCGGCCGAGCAGATCGTGCTGGTGGCCACGGCCACGGCGCATCGCCACGACGCCTTCGCGGCGGCCGAATTCATCATGGATTTTCTCAAAACCTCCGCACCCTTCTGGAAGAAAGAGCAGGGCGTCAGCGGCGCGCACTGGATCGACGCGCGCGACAGCGACCAGAGGGCCCGCGAACGCTGGCAGCGCTGAGTCATCCTCTGGGCGACCTCTTTGGTGCGCGTTGCGGTCTTGATGCCGGCACTCGGCGGGGGTGGGGTGCCGTCTGCGCTGGCGACTCGATCTGAACGCTGCGCCACTCACCGGGCGCCAGACCATCGAGTGTCCAGTCGCCGATGCGCCAGCGCACCAGCCGCAGTGTCGGCAGACCGACTGCGGCGGTCATGCGCCGCACCTGCCGGTTGCGCCCCTCGCGGATCGTGATCTCGAGCCAGTGGGTGGGCTTGTTGGCGCGCCAGCGAATCGGCGGCTGCCGTGGCCAGAGCGCGGGTTCGTCGATCCGCCGCACCTGTGCCGGCAACGTCATGCCATCGTTCAGCAGTACCCCCTGTTGCAGCGTGCCGATCGCCTCGGTGGTCGGTTCTCCTTCGACCTGCACCCAGTAGCTCTTCTGCTGCTTGTGGCGCGGGTGGGCGATGTGATGCTGCAACTGGCCGTCGTCGGTCAGCAGCAACAGCCCCTCGGAGTCACGGTCGAGCCGGCCGGCCGGATAGACGTTCGGCAGCTCGATGAACGGTTTGAGCGTGGGATGGGCGCCATCGCCCGAAAACTGCGACAGCACGCCATAGGGTTTGTTGAACAGAATCAGCAGCGCCATGCGCGGTCATCAAAAGGTAAAAAAATTACCGGAACGGCCAAAACGGCGATTTCGCTTTGGTATACTCCGGCCATCTTCGGCGACGGGTTGAAATCGAATTACCGAACCGCAACTGTCGTTCTGCCCTGCATGGATGGTGCGGGTCGCGGGTGAGGCAGTCTACCCATCAGTCGCTCCCCTTGGAATGCATCTGGAGCAGTCAGGACCATGAAACGGACAAAGCTGGTGATTCCCAAAGACGGTGAAAAGATCACCGCCAATGCGGATCTCTCTCTCAACGTGCCCAACCACCCCATCATCACCTACATCGAGGGTGACGGCACCGGTGTCGACATCACGCCGGTGATGCTGAAGGTGGTCAACGCCGCCGTCGACAAGGCCTATGGTGCGCGCCGTTCGATTGCCTGGATGGAGATCTACGCCGGTGAGAAGGCGACCCGGGTCTATGGGCCGAACGAGTGGCTGCCCGCCGAGACCCTCGAGGCTTTCAGGGAGTATCTGGTCGGCATCAAGGGGCCATTGACGACGCCGGTCGGCGGCGGCATTCGCTCGCTCAACGTGGCGCTGCGTCAGGAGCTCGACCTCTATGTCTGCATCCGCCCGGTGCGCTGGTTCAAGGGGGTGCCGAGCCCGGTGATCGCACCGCAGAAGACCGACATGGTGATCTTCCGCGAGAACTCCGAGGACATCTATGCCGGCATCGAATGGAAGGCCGATTCGCCCGAGGCGATCAAGCTGATCCGATTCCTGCGCGAAGAGATGGGTGTCACCCAGATCCGCTTTTCGGAGCATTGCGGCATCGGCATCAAACCGGTCTCCGAAGAGGGCACCAAGCGGCTGGTGCGCAAGGCGATCCAGTATGCGATCGACTGCGATCTGCCGTCGGTCACGCTGGTGCACAAGGGCAACATCATGAAGTACACCGAAGGGGCCTTCAAGGATTGGGGCTACGAGCTGGCGCGGGAGCGGTTCGGCGCCACGCCGCTCGATGGCGGAAGCTGGCATGCCTTCAACAATCCCAGAACCGGACGGCAGATCGTCGTCAAGGATGTGATTGCCGACGCTTTCCTGCAGCAGATTCTGATGCGGCCCGAAGAGTACAGCGTCATCGCCACCCTCAACCTCAATGGTGACTACATCTCCGACGCGCTGGCGGCCGAGGTGGGCGGCATCGGTATCGCCCCCGGCGCCAACCTGGGCGGCAGCGTCTCGGTGTTCGAGGCCACCCACGGCACGGCACCCAAGTACGCTGGCCAGGACAAGGTCAATCCGGGGTCACTGGTGCTCTCGGCCGAGATGATGCTGCGCCATATCGGCTGGAGCGAAGCGGCCGACCTGATTCTGAAGGGCGTCGAGGGCGCCATCGAGGCCAAGACCGTCACCTACGACTTCGAGCGGCTGATGCCCGATGCCAAGCTGCTGAGGTGCTCCGAATTCGGCGACGCCATCATCAGGAACATGGAAGGCTGATCGAGCGCTGCGCCTCGGGTGGCCATGCCGATCGCTCCACTGCCCGGCATGGCGCCACCGCCCGCCCATCATGGCGTCATGCCACCGATCACCGCCAGAAACGCCTCCCCGTAACGCTCCAGCTTGGCGGCGCCGACGCCGTTGATCTGCGCCAGATCCGCCAGCGTCCGAGGCCGCTCGGCGGCCATCTGCGCCAGCGTCGCGTCGTGGAAGATCACATAGGCCGGCACGCCGTGGGCGTCCGCCAGCCGCCGCCGTTCGGCGCGCAGCGCCTCGAACAGCGCCTGCTCGGCGCTCGCCAGCAGCGGTGCCGCGCTGCCCTTGCGCCGGCGACGCTCGCGGGCGGTGCTCTCCTCACGAAGAAACAGCCGTTGCTCGCCGCGCAGCACCGGCCGCGCCGCCTCGGTCAGACGCAGGCCACCGTGGCCGTCGATCTCCACACTCACCAGACCCCGCGCGGCAAGCTGGCGGAACAGCGAGCGCCACTGCGCCGCTGGGCGCTCCTGCCCGCGGCCAAACAGAGCGAGCCGGTCGTGGCCGAAGCTTGCGATGCGCGGATCATCCCCGCCGCGCAGCACCTCGATCAGATAGCCCACACCGAAGCGCTGGCCGGTGCGGTAGACACAGGAGAGCGCGAGCTGCGCCGCCTCGGTGGCGTCGAAGGTGGCCGGCGGGTCGAGGCAGTTGTCGCAGTTGCCGCAGGGCGCCGGGAGTTGTTCGCCGAAATAGGCGAGCAGCGCCTGGCGCCGGCAGCCGGTGCTCTCGGCGAGGCCCAGCAGCGCGCTGAACTTGGCCTGCTCGACGCGGCGGCGCTCTTCGGGCGCATCGCTGGCCGCCAGCAACTGGCGCGTGCCGACCACGTCCGCCAGGCTGTAACCGAGCCAGGCGTTGGCCGGCAGGCCGTCGCGCCCGGCGCGGCCGGTCTCCTGGTAATAGCCCTCGACGTTCTTCGGCAGCCCCAGATGCGCCACGAAGCGCACGTCCGGCTTGTCGATGCCCATGCCGAAGGCCACCGTCGCCACCATCGTGAGGCCATCCTCGCGCAGGAAGCGGCGCTGGTTTGCAGAGCGCGTTTCGGCCGGCAGACCGGCGTGGTAGATCAGTGCCGGGCGGCCGTGACGCGCGAGCCACTCCGCGGTCTCCTCCACCCGGCGGCGGGTCGGGCAGTAGACGATGCCGCTGTCGGTGCGGTGGTGTGCATCCAGAAACGCCAGCAGCTGCTCGCGTAGGCCCTCGCCCTGGCGGATGTGGTAACGGATGTTCGGGCGATCGAAACTCGCCGTGAATACCGCCGCAGCGGTGAGCCCAAGGCGCTGCACGATATCGCGCTGCGTCGGCCCGTCGGCGGTGGCGGTCAGCGCCAGGCGCGGCACGCCGGGAAAGCGCTCGCCGAGCACGCCAAGGCCGAGATACTCGGGCCGGAAGTCGTGCCCCCACTGCGATACGCAGTGCGCCTCGTCGATCGCGATCAGCGCCACCGGCACGCGCGACAGCAGTTCCAGCGTGCGCTCGCCAACCAGACGCTCCGGCGCCATGTAGACCACCTTCAGCCGCCCGGCGAGCAGCTCGCGCTCGATCGCCGCCGCCTCGCCGGCCGGCAGGCCCGAGTGCAGCGCCGCCGCAGCCACGCCGAGCTCGCGCAGCGCCGCCACCTGGTCGTCCATCAGCGCGATCAGCGGCGACACCACCACGCCGACGCCGCCCCGCACCAGCGCCGGCACCTGATAGCACAGCGACTTGCCGCCGCCGGTCGGCATGATCACCAGCGCGTCGCCGCCGGCCACCACGTGGTCGATGATCGCCGCCTGCCGGCCGCGGAAGGCGTGATAGCCGAAGACGCGGGTGAGGATGTCGAGGGGGGTGTCGAGGCCGGCGAGTGTCATGGGTCTTGGCTCATCTTCGGCAGTACGTTGTGGGATTGCATCGCCCTGCACGCCTCAGCCGATGCCCGCGCCAAGGCGTCGAGGTGATCGCGCAGTGGGATACCGAATCCACCGTCACAGTGCCCTAAACACGTGACCCCGATGCCAGGCCAGATAGGGCGCGTGCGCCGCACTCAGCCGCGTGAGCCGCAGCGCCGGGTTCAGACCGAGGATCGCGACCGCCCCGGCCGGCAGCGCGGGTGAAATCTCGATGCGGCCGGCGGCGTCGAAGGCGATGAAGCCCTGATCGAAGGCCACGTCCAGATGCGCGGCCAAGAGCAGGCCGTTGTGCACGTCCAGGCGCTCGGCGTCGCTGGCGTCCTTCCACGGCTTGGCGTGACTGGCGCGCAGCAGCTCCGGCACGTCGAGGCCGGTGAGCGCGCAGCGCCCGCCCCAGTAGTCGAACAGTCCCTGGCGGAACAGCGCCTGCCCGCGCCGCTGGCGCACCCATGCCAGCGCCTCGGTGGTGTCGACGTCGGCAGTGGTTTGTTTGAATTCGGTCAGCAGCGCATCGGGCAAGGTGCGCTCCAGCACCCGCGCCCGGTGCAGCAGCGTCAGCAGGTCGTTGGCCGAGCCCACCCGTCGTGCGCCCTGCGCCGCGCCGGGCAACGACCCGCTCCACGCCGTGCCGATGGCGGTTTCCGTCAGCACATCGCGGCGCGACAGCGCGGCAATGAGCGCCTCATCCTGCCCGCGCAGCCACAGCGTCAGGTCACGGCCCGGGATGGCGAACGCCAGCCAGCCGTCGGTCTCGCCCAGTTCCACCACGAAGCCGGCGTCATGGGCGAGCTTGGCGAGCAGGATCGGCGAGAGGCCGGTCATGTCGGATGCGCCGCCAGCCGGTTGTGCGCCGGCGCGCGGCGGCGCCAGTGGGTGTCGATCGCCTGCACGAAATCGGCGCGCACCAGCTTGGCCCGCGCCGCACACCAGTCGCCGACGTCGCGGCGCAGCACGAAGCCTTCGACGTGCGGCGCGCCGCAGGCCGATGGCGTTTCTTCGAGCAGCCGCTTCACCGTCGCCAGCGTCAGCCGGCCGCGGGCAACTTCGGGCACCGCCGGGATGCCGATCCGCGCCAGCAGTGCATTGCGCCGCGCCCGGCTCCAGAAGCGCCCGCTGGCACGATCGTAGACGTCGAAGGCGATGAACCAGTCCGGCAGCGCCGTGTAGGGAATGCTGTGGGTCAAGGCGCACCATTCGCCGAACAGCATCAGCTCTGGCGTGAGCACCTCGCGCAGCCCAGATTCATGCTGCGCCAGCCAGGCCGGCAGCCGGGCGAACTGGCCGGCATGGGGCTCGTACAGATACTGCCCGCGGTTCTGGGCGCGCAAGCTGCCATCCGGTGCCAGCGACAGCCCCAGGTTGGCGCCGTCGAGTTTTTCCTCCACCACCACCTCGTCGGCCAGCAACGCCTGCACCTCGGCGGGCGCAAGCACCTTGTCGTCGCGCGGCGCACCCGCGCCGAGCCAGGCCAGGTGTGGCGTGTGGGGGAAGCGGAAGAATCCTTCACTCATGGCAGCGGCGGCACGGCCTCATTTGGAAACTTCGCCTTGAAAAAGCGGCAAATGTCTTGCGGGCAGAGAAACTCGACGCGCACACCATGTTGCTGTAACCGATCATGCCAGCGCAGCCACTTGCTATCGGTGGCTTGCAGCACCGGAGGTTTCTTCGGGTGCGCATGCGCCACGGCGACGAATTTGCGGTCGGGCGGGTCGAACGCAGCCGCCAACGCCGGATCGGGAAACTCCGCATAGTCGTTGTCTGCGAGCTCGGTCAGCGCGACGCGCTGCACGCGTTTAGGGTTGGCCTGATTCTGCAAAAGCCACTTGAGGAAAGCCTCGCCCACACCCTTGCCTTTGTTGGCATTGAGCCCTTTTTGATATTCGCCCAATATGTGGAATGCAGTGTCGATGACCACGCAGTCCTTTGCTCGGATGTGCTGCAGTCGCTCAATGCAGGCAGCCACGCACTCGGACGATACATCTTGGTGGTGCCGGCTGGCCACTCGTAGCACATTGGTATCAATGACGACCTCAGCCATGCGTCGCTCCTTCGCCCTCCATGCGCCGCCTGATCGCTGCCTGGCTGCGTGCCGCGATTTCGCCCAGATCGTCGCCGAAAAAACCCTCCGGCCAGTTTTCGATCTCGCCGAACATGTCGAGCTTGAGCTCCTCCAGCGCCGCGCCTTCTTCGCCATCGCGAACGAAGTAAACGGCAATCTCCTCGGGTTTGAGCAAGCCTTCGGCCACGCGGCGCTGGAGGCGTAGCAGAAAGTGCTCCGAGTGGCTTTCGATGACGAGCTGCACGCCGCGGGGCTTGCCATCCTCGTAGGCTTGGACGGCGCTGATGAAAGCATCTGCCAGCTCGGTCTGCACGCGCGGATGCAGGTGAATTTCCGGCTGTTCCATCCAGACGGTGGATTGTGGTGGTGCATAAAACGCTTGCACCAGGGCGGGTAAAACCTGCGAGACGCCAAAGCCCACATCGGTGAGCTTGACTTCCGGTGAGTGCGCACGCGTGCGCACTACCACCTCGTATTCCTTGCGTCCTTCGGCAATCGGGCGCACGGTAAAGTCGTTAATCACACCCAGATCCTTGAGCCAGGCAGCGATAAAGACATCAAAACGCTGGAGGCGCTGCTTGTAGCCGCGATTGAGTTTGCGTTTGGCATCGCTGGCGGCGAGGATTGCAGCGATCGCAAATTCCCCTCGCACCCCGACATCGGGCACTGTGTCGCCCGCCCAGTGATAGGTACGCCGGGGAGGTTCGCGCAGCGGCCCCAGATAGATCACCCTTTCAAGCTGGCGTTCCACCTCCAGCGGCAGCAGGGCCAGTGCATCCGCATTCTGGTAGCGCGCCAGCGTCACGTCCGAGAAGCGGTAGAACTTTTCTGGCAACTCGAGGCCCCATTTGCGGCCGGGGGCATGCACCAGCTTTAGCGGTTGAACGTCCAAGACGGATTTTCTGGAGTCATCGATCCTGTGATCGACTGTCAACCTCGGCTCCGCGCCCTGCCGCAGTTCGTAACGGAACGACTCCAAGGTTGGCAGCCCGCGCCCATCAGCACGCAACGTGGCTTGCAGGCGCAAGGTCTCACCGGTGTAGGCGGTTTGCTTGGCGAGTGGGTCGCGCAGGGTCAGCGGCGCGGGCAGCTTCCAGCCCAGGGTGAACCCGAGTTTGGCCCTGAGGTCGTGTCCATAGAGACAATCGGCAAACGTGCCGAGGTCGATGTCCGACTGCAAATCGCCCAAATGCAGGGCACGCCTGCGGTCGGTCAGCCGTGCAGTCTGCTTGAGCGCGAGCAGCAAATGTCCCAGGCTGCTCTTGCCGGCGCTATTGGCACCGAAGATCACCGTGAGTGGAGCCATACGGATTGGCCCCGTATCCCGCCATGCTTTGAAGTTTTGGATGCGAAGTTCGGTCAGCATGCTGCACTCTCATCGATCGTCGTTGAGTCGATCCCAGGCTTCGAGCACGAGGCGCTGGGTGCGGTATTCGCCGTACTGGCGGGTCTCCTTGTCCTTGAGCACGCGGAAGGTTTCGGAGGGGTAGTCGGCCCCCATCACGTCGGCGGGGTCGAGGATGTAGCGCAGTTCATCGCGGGTCAGGCCGTAGAGGCGGGCGTAGCAGGCGTCGAGTTCGGCGCGCAGCTTTGCGCGGCGCTCGGGGTTCCAGGGGAAGGGCTGGCCGCGCTCGGAGGGCGGACGCGGGTCGAAGGCCGGGTTTTCGGCCACCAGGTCGTCGTAGAAGGGCCGCAGGTCGAAGGCGGTGTAGGTGAGCTCCAGCACGCGCGGGACGATGAAGGCCAGCGCCTCGGGGGTGTAGGCGGTGGGGGGCAGCACTGGGAACTGCTTGATGTAGAAATAGTTGAGCGTGGTTCCGCCGATCTTTTGCCGGGCGACGAAATCGAGGGCCAAGGCGCACAGATTGCCGATCAAGGCCGCACACAGACCGGGATGATCTTGCAACGCGACGGGCAGTAATAGCGGAATCTTGTTACCGACGCCGACTCGAGGAAACACCGCCGCAATCACCGTGCGCTCGTCGGTAGAACGGCAGATGTCCCGCCAGCCCATCAGCCAGCCGCGCTGCCAGCCTTTGTCCCGCAGCCGCGCCTCCACCTCGGCGCGCTCCACCCAGTAGCGCGGGGTGGCGGTGACGTCGGGGCGGGCCTTTTCGGCGTCCGTGCTGTCGCGGGCGCCGTCGGCTTCGTCGTCGTCGGTCAGCTTGGCCTGCGCGCCGGCGTAGGTGGCCCAGCGGTGGTCGAACTGGTGGATCAGCTTGGCTTCGTACAGCGGCACCGGGTCGGCCAGTTCGCCGCGCTGGGCGGCAGTGCGGAACAGGTGGCTGTCGTTCGACATGTGGAACAGGGTGGCGAACGAGATCCCCCACGGGTTGCCGTCCGGCCGCCTCTCGTCCCACAGCACCGGCACGCGGCGGTAGATCTTTTTGGTCAGTTCGGCGTCGGCCTGGCTGCGGAACACCGGGCAGGTGCGGGTGTTGGGGTTGAGCAGCGCGAACTCCTCGCGGGAAAGCGTGAGGTGGCGTCGTCGATCTTTTAAATCGGCCGGCGTGTTTAGAAAGAACGCCAGAACCGTTTCTTTGGTCTCGCCGATGGTCAACAGACAGAACTTCATCAGGCTGATCACTGCCGGAAACAACCGGGCTCGATTGTCGAAGTCGAACAGGCTCACCAGCCGGCCGTCGGCAATGTGCGAGAAGAACGCCTTGGTGGAGTCGTCGGTGGCGACACCGCTCGGCACGATGATGCCGGCGCGGCCCTGGGCGGCGCGCAGGGCGAGCGCGGTTTCGGCAAAGAGGGCGTAGGTGTTGACGTCGCCGACGCCGGTGAGCGGGTAGCGCAGGCCTTTGTGGGCGAAGGCGCTGGCGGCCTCCGCGGCGCGCTTGGCGGTCTCGAAGGACTCGAACAAGCGCCGCTCGGGACTGTCGACCGGGGCGCGTTGCAGCGCAGTGATGGCGCGGGCGCGTTCGGCCTTGTTGCGGGCGTTCGCGACATCGGGCGCGCGGCTGGCAAAAAACTCCTGCTCCTGCAGCTTGATGCGCTCCCACGGCGGGTTGCCGAGCACGCAGTCGAAGCCGCCGCGCGCGAACACCTGGGCAAAGGCTTCGCGCCAGTGCAGCACCTGGTGGGCGCGGGCGGTCTGGCGCGCGGTTTCGACTACTGCCTCGTCCACCGGCTGGCCGGTGAGCGCGCGCAGCAGGTGTTCGCTGGTCGGGATGCGCGCTTCGGTTTCCGGCCGCTTGGGGCTGAGGTAGGCGGCGAGCAGCAGGTCTTCGGCCAGGCCCGCCCGCTCCTGTTGAGCGCGCACGGCTTCATACGCGGCGCGTTTGGCGGCGATCTGCTCCAGCGTGTCGTCGGGCAGATCGTCGAGCGCGGCGAGCTCGGCGGCAACGGTGTGGCGGGCAAAGTCGAGCAGCGGCTGCGGGCCCTGCTCGGTCAGGCGCGCGAGCGCCTTGCGCGCCTCGCGATTGCGTTTTTTGAGCCGCTCGCAGGTGGGCTTGTCGTCGCCCGTCAGCGGCTTGAAGGCGTCGTCCGCAATGCCCTGGGTGAGGCAGGCCGGGTCGAGCACGCCGAGCAGGGCGTCGCCCAGCACCAGGTGGGTGTCCAGAAACGACAGCGGCGCCTCGGGCGTCATCGCTTCCAGCCACAAGGCGATCCTGGCGAGTTCCAGCGCCATCGGGTTGCGGTCGACGCCGAACAGGCAGTGCGAGACCACCTCGCGCAGCGCGCGGCGGTGTTCGGCGGCGCCGGGCTGGCCCTGGGCGCGGGCGCGCGCCAGATGCGCCGCCAGCCGCCGCGCGGCGGCGAGCAGGAAGTGGCCGCT
This sequence comes from Pseudomonadales bacterium, assembly GCA_024234215.1. NCBI lineage: Bacteria > Pseudomonadati > Pseudomonadota > Gammaproteobacteria > Pseudomonadales > Pseudomonadales bacterium. The sequence continues at coordinate 325,966 of JACKOQ010000003.1, read as the reverse complement.
GCCAACCGCCGGGTCGATGACGGTGATGGAGAGGATGGCGGCGGCTTCGTCGTCCGGGCGTTCGGCCTTTTTCTGCGCGATGACCGGCTCCAGCGCCGAGTCGAGCAGCGCCTGCACCAGGCTGTCGGGCGTGTAGTAGCTGCCGGAGAGCTTGCGGGCGTTGCCGCGGGTCTCATCGCCGCCGGCGAAGCCGAAGCGGGTGGCGCCCTCGTCGACCACCGGCACCAGTTCCAGCAGGCTCTCATAGACGCTGCCGAGCTCCTCCGGCCCTAAGGCGTGCCAATTCACGCGCTCGGTGGCGCCGTCGCGGGCGATCCAGGCCAGCGCCCAGAGCGCGCCCAGCAGGTGGCGGTTTTGCAGCTGGGCAGCGTCGAGCCAAGGGGTCTGCTCGCTGCCGAACAGGCCGCCCAAGGCGGGCAGCGCCAGGCGCGGTTCGCCGCTGGCCAGACCGCGGAAGGTGACTTTCAGCGCGGCATGGAGATCGGTGTGCGCGTCGTGCGCGCTGCGGCGCACGGCGCGCTCGCGCAGGCGGCGCAGGCCGTAGCCGCGTTCGTACAGCCGTTGGGCGGCGGGGTCGCTGGCGGGCGGGTGCAGCAGGCCGCGTTCTTCCACCGTGAGCAGAAAGATCAGCCGGTAGACCAGGCGCAGCAGTTGCTGGAAGTAGCCGGCGGGGGTGAGCCGGCCTGCGGTCAGCGCGGCGCGTAAATCAGTGTTGGCGGGCTCGGCCAGAAAACCTTGGCCGAGTTCGGCGAGTGCGCGCTCGACGCCGCGGCGCAGTTCGTCGCGGGCGCGGATGCCGGTCTGCTGGCCGACCTGGCGCCAGGCTTCGAGCGCGCAGTTGGCCGAGTCGCCGTCCGGGCGGCCGAAGCGGCTGGCGTGGATGGTGAGCCACAGCGCCGAGAAGTCGGCGAAGCGCTCCTCGGTGAAGATGCGTTCGAGGTCCGCTTCGAGCCACGCCGGGCGGGTGAGGCTCAAGTTGTCGCGCACCAGGCGCAGCTTGAGGCCGTTGCTGACCAGGCCCCACAGCGCGGCGTCGGCGGCGTTGAGGTATTCCTGCAAGAGGCCAAACGGGCTGCGCCGGCGGCCGGCTTCGCCGAAACGGGCGTGGCCCTCGTCGAGCCCTTCGCTGGGCGCGGCGATCAGCACCGGCACGTGGCCTTGGGTGTGGCTGATGGGAAAGCTGCGCTCGCCCAGCACGATGGGCGCCGGCAGCTTGTGCAGCGCGTCGAAACCGAGTGTTTCGAGCAGTGCGGTGATGAAGCGCTCGGCCGCCGCAGGTGTAGGCGTGGGCGTGGGCGTGGCCAGCGTGGGCTGGAACTTCAGCCACTGCGCCTGGGCCATGCGCCAGGCGCGGGCGATCTCGTCACGCAGGTTGAGGCCGTCGGGAATGGCGTAGTCGTGTGGCTGTTGCCGCGGCGCTTCGAGGTGGGCGACCTTGGCCAGCCACTCGGCGTTGAACAGGCTGCCTTCGATCGTGAGGGCGTCGTAGGCGAGTGTGGGCAGGGGGCGGCGGGTCATGTCTGCACCGGCAGCAGCACGTAGGCGGCGATCACGTCCACCGGCAGCAGCGCGCGCACCTGATACTCGCCGCGCGCACGGGCGGCGTCGCGCACGCGGCGATGGTCGGCGAGCAGCAGCTCGGCGCGCTGCGCGGCCAGTGATTCCAGCGCGGCCGTCTGCTGCCCGAGGGATGCCAGCGCCTCGGCTACGAAGCGGCTGCGTGCGGCGGGGGCGAGTTCCGCGCCGGCCGGCGCCGCGAACCAGTCGGCCACCGGCGGGGCGATCTGCCACTGCGGGTCGTTCCGGCCGACCAGCGCCACCGGCAGGGCTTCTTCGACCATCAGCGTGCGGGCGCCATCGCCGCGGCCGAGCGTGAGCTGGTGGCGCAGGCGCAGCAGCAGCACGGTGGTGAACTGGGTGACCGCGGGGCTGATCCAGGCGCCGGTGCGGCCGAGGCGCGCCGGGTCGGACGGGCCGTCGGTGCGCTCGTCGAGCGTGAACTCCAGCAGATGTTCGGCCAGCGTGGCGACCAGCGGATGGGCGCGGTGCATGGGCGCGCAGCCGGGCGCGGCTGGCGGGGCGAAGTCGATGTCCATGCGCTCATCGAGCCCCTGCGCGGCCAGACGCTCGCGCAGAGCCGGCGGCAGCGCCGGCAGCGGTACGCGCAGAATCTCCTTGCCGGCGCGGCGGCGTGCTTCCGAGCCGGCTCCGAGGCGCGCGAGGCTGCGCTCGACGAAGCGGCGCACGGCCGTGGCATCGCCGAGCGCGCTGCGCGCATGCTCCCACTCCGGCAGCACCTCTTCGGGCCGGACGCCGCGCTGGGCGAACACCGTGCGGTTGGCGCGGGTCTTTTCGGCCAGGTCGGTCCAGATGACGTCGAGATCGCGCGCCGGCGGCAGCTCGCCGAAGTCGAATGCCTGCTGCTGGCGCAGGCCGCCATCCTTGCGGCGCAGCAGCACCGCGGACATCAGCGCCTGGGTCAGGCCGTGGTCGTCGTCCGGCAGCGGCACGGGCACGCCGAGTTCGCGACGGATGGCCTCGGCCTTGCGCAGGATGACGTTCAATACCGCACCATCCACCGGATTGTTCTCGCCATAGAGCAGCACCGCGCGCACCAGCCGCGCCGGCTGGCCGAAGCGATCCACGCGCCCTTCGCGCTGCTCGTGGCGCGTGGGATTCCAGGAGAGGTCGTAGTGCACGACGGCGTCGAGGTGCTGCTGGAGATTCACGCCTTCGGACAGGCAGTCGGTGGCGATCAGCAGCCGCTGTTCATGCTCGCCGAGCGCCTCGGCGCGGGCGCGGCGCTCCTCGGCCGGCAGCTCGCCGGTCACCACCTCGATGGTGTGTTTGGGGAAGCGCTGGCGCAAATGCGCGCCGAGGTAATGCGCAGTGGCGATGTAGCGGCAGAACACCACCGGCGCGTGGCCGGCCTTGAACAGCTCATCAAGAATGAGCGCCAGCCGGGCGAGCTTGGGGTCGTCGCGCTCGCCTTCCAGCCGGCGCGCCTGTTCCAGCAGCGCGCCGAGCGCGGCATCCTCGGCGCCCGGTTCGACGTCGTCGTCAGTGAGGGCATCGCTGCTGCCGTCGAACACGCGCGCGGCCAGATCCTCGGCGCCGTCGTCGTCGGCCGCCAGGCGCCGGGTGCCGAGCGCCTGCGCCGCCGCGGCCGGGCTCGAGGAGACGCAGCGCATCAGCGCCAGCGTGCCCCAGAAGGTGAGGCGCTGGCGGCGCGCATCATCGCCCGCGCGTTCGGTGACGGCGGCGCAGTAGTCGAGCACGGCCTCGAAGAACTGCTCCCAGCGACCACCGAGCCGGTAGGTGGCCTCGGCCACCTCACGGCGCGGGAACAGGCCGTCATCTTTCCAGGCATTGATGTCCGGGCGGCGGCGCTGCACGTAGTGGGCGGCGAGCTCCTGACGCAGCCGGTCGCGCGCCTCGCCCTGGGCGGTGGCGAGCGCCTCGAAGGCCGGCTTGAGCAGTGCGAGCAACCGGTAGAACGCCTGCTCGTCGCCACTGTGCGGGGTGGCGGTGAGCAGCACCAGGTGGCGGTGCGGGTTGGCGGCCAGCTCCTTGAGCAGCGCGTAACGCAAATGCGTGCGGTCGCTGGCAGACGAGCAGGTGTGGGCCTCGTCGACGATCACCAGCTCGGGGCAGGCGCGGGCGAATTCGTCGCGCCGCTTCTGGCTTTTGATGTAGTCCAGGCTGACCACGGTGACGGCATGCTGCTCGAACAGGCTCACGCCGACCGGCAGGCCGCGCTCCAGACGCGCGGCGCTGGCGGCGGTGACCGCGACCGCCGGGAAGTGGAAGCGTTCGGTCAATTCCCCGACCCACTGCTCGACCAGGTGCGGCGGGCAGAGCACGGCAAAGCGCTGGATCTCGCCGCGATCGAACAGCTCGCGGGCGATCAGCAGCGCCTCGATGGTCTTGCCGATGCCGACGTCGTCGGCGATCAGCAGGCGCACCGGGTCGAGCTTGAGCGCCATCAGCAGCGGCACCAGCTGATAGCTGCGCGGCTCGATGCCGACGTTGCCGAAGCTGCGGAATGGCCCGGCGCCGCGGCGCAGCGATAGCGTCAGCGCGTCGGCCAGCAGCGCGGCGGTTTCGCGGTTGCCGATGTCGTCGGCCGCAGGGGCGTCGAAATGTGCAGGCCGGATGTCCGGTTCGAGTTCCAGGTGCAGCCAGGCAGTGTCGGCCTCGGAGCCCGACAGCGGGCGCAGGTGCAGGGCCTCGGGCTCGCTGGTCGGCAGCACCACCCAGTCACGGCCGCGGGCGCGGACCAGGCTGCCGGGGGTGTAAGTCGGTGCGTTCATCGGTCAACCCAGCAGGCGGCGTTGCAGTCGGGTTTGCATGTCTTGCCTGCCATCGGCGATCAGCATGACGGTGACGGTGCCGGCCGATACCTGATAGACCACCCGCCATGGCTTGTAGTGAAGCTGGCGGAACTGCTTGATACCGAGGGCGGCCAGCTCCGGCGGGTACTCGCCGCGCTCGGGGAAGTCGCGCAACGTGGCGAGCTTTTCGTGGATCCGCTCCAGCACACCATCGGCGCGCTCGATGCCGTCCTGCGCGGCGATGAAGGCGTACAGGTCATCGAGATCGCGCAGCGCATCCTCGGTGAGAAGGACGGCAAAGCTCATTCGCTGCCCTGGTGACGCGCCTTCACCCGGGCGACGGCGTCATCGAGCGGCACGACCTTGCCTTCAGCGATCTGCTGCTGGCCGAGCGCCAGAATCTTGAGCAGGGCAAGCGTCTGTTGCGTCTGCTCGTAGCTGTGGATGTCCTGCACCACGGCCTTGGCCTCGCCGTTCAGGGTGATGACCATGGAGGTGCCCTCCTCGCCGAGCTGGCGCACGACCTCGGAGGCATGGGCCTTGAAGTAGCTCAGTGGGCGGATGTGGGTGGCGAGTTTCATGTCAGTGCCTCGTCATGATGGCTGAATTCGGTCCGATTATAGGTCGCCTGCCAGCGATTGGAACCCGGCACTGCGGTCATCGGCCGATCAGCTTCGCGAGCTTGCCGAAGGCGAGCGCCCACTGGGAGCGATCGTCGCCGAAGCGGACGAAGGTGTAGCCCCGGTCTTCCCATTCGGTTTGCAGGTCGCGCGGCGTATCCGGCAGGGCCACGGCCACGTAGTGGTCGGCCCAGTGCAGCAGCGGGCTGCCGCCGTGCTCGACGGCAACCGGCGGCGGCAGATCGCTCGTTTCGGCAGCAAACGCCTGCCGCCAGATCGCCTGCCAGCCTTTGGCTTCGTCCACGTCTGCTTCTGCGCCGGATGACGACTGCGGCGGAGCATTCTCGGTCAGCGCGGTTTCGGAGCAGGCCAGGCGCCACAGGATGCGGCGGGCGTGTTCGTCGCGCCGGTCCAGCAGTTCGTGTTCCGGCTGGTTGTAGTAGGAGAGCAGGCAGCGGTAGCAGCCGGCGACGCAGGCGGTGTCGGGCAGGTCCGGCAAGTCGGCGGGCGGCGTCTGCCGCAGCGTCGCCAGATCGTCCGGCAGCTCGAGGTGCAGCAGGCGCAGCGCGGTCTGGGCGACGCGCGCCAGCGCATCCGCTTCGCTCACCAGGCGCGACAGCACGCCGGCGCCGCCTTCGGTGGCCTCGTAGAACAGCACGCCTTTGCGCTCGGCGCGGCTCGGCAGGGGTTCGGCCAGCAGTTCGCTCTCTTCGAGCTGGAACAGCGACTCGATGCCACGCTTGAGCGCGTACTGCACGGTGGCCAGGGTCACATCCGACCAGGCGCCCGCCGGTTGCAGCAACAGCGCGTTTTTCTGGTCTTCGACATAGGGCACCACGCGCTGCGGCGGCAGCTTGTCGGGGTCGGGCTCGGCGGCGCCGTTGGCCTCTTCGGTTTCGTCTTTTTGCCAGTAGCCGGTCTTGGGGCTCAGGTTGAAGCCGAACACGCCCTTGTCCTTGCGCCGGCGCAGGCCCTTGTTGATGCGGGTGATGGTGGCGCCGGCGCTGTAGCGCAGCTGCACGATGTCGCCCTCGGCGTCGCGCGCCACCAGCACACGGGCGTCGATCTGGCCGTTGCGCCGCGCCCACTGGAAGGTGGTCTGCAACTCGAAGGCCTGACGCTGGCGCTCCTCGTCGTTGGCGGTGATGCGCTCGGCGGGTTCGGTGTCGACGGCATCGACGCGGTAGAGCTCGCGCACCCACTCGGCGTTGCCGAGATCGGCCCGGCAGGCGTGGCAGCGCTCGTCCTGGATGTCGAAATGCGCGGCGCCGCAGGCCGCGCAGAGGCGCGCGGCCAGTGTCGGCAGCCGCTGCTGGCTCGCCTCGCCCTGCTGGCTGCCGACGGCGATGCGCACGCGCACCACGCGAAAGGCGCGGCCTTCGTGATAGACCAGGCTGCGCGGGCCGAACTCGGCGATGCCCAGAAAGCGCGGCCGCTGCAGGAAGGTCTGGTTGCGCGCGCCGTCGCCGCTGCCCGGCACATAGGCCATCAGCGGCAGGCGCGGGAAGTTGTAACCGGGCAAAAAGCCTTCGGTCGCAAGGTAGCGGTAGGTGTAGAAGTCGCTCGAAAGGGTCTCGCGGCCGTGCAGCAGCAGCTCGATCTGTTCGATGGCCTGGCGGTGGCGGCGCTTGGCGGCGTCCTTTTCCTTGGGATCGCGCACGGTGAAGTCGTTGAGCGTTGCCTGGGCCTGGTCGCGCTGGCGCACGGCGCCGTTGAACAGCTCGCGCCACCGGCGAAAGGCGGCATCGAAGGCATCGACCGCGCCGCTCAGCACGCGCGCGGCAAAGGCTTCGGCGCCGTCGTACCAGGGCGCCTGCTGCGTGCCGAGCTGCGGCGCGAGGTTGTGCAGGATCGGCAGCGCCTGGGCCTCGGCGTGGCGGCGCACTTCCAGCTGGGCGAAAGCGTCGAGCAGTTCCCGGCGCACCGGCAGGCCGGGCTGCTCGGGCTGCACCACGTCGGCGATCGCCTTGCCGAGCGCCTCGCCGCTGGCGGCGAGCCAGATCGCCTGCAGGTGGCTTTCGAGCAACTGGCGGTTGGCCAGATCGATCAAGGGCGCGCGCACCTCCCCGTGCACCATCTGCCGCTGCTCGTGGAAGAAGAACTGGTCGTGCGGGCTGCGCGCGGCGCAGTAGGTGACCACCAGCGCCGCCTGGCCGCTGCGCCCGGCGCGGCCGGCGCGTTGCGCGTAGTTGGCGGGCGTGGGCGGCACGTTGCGCAGGTAGACGGCATTGAGCGCCGAGATGTCGACGCCGAGCTCCATCGTCGGCGAGCAGTAGAGCACCGGCAGAAAGCGCGTGCTCTCGCCAAGCAGCCGGGCGCTGTCGCCCAGCTCGCCGTGCAGGGCCTCGCGGTCCTTGTCACTGTGGCGAAAGCGCGCCTCGCGAATCTCGCGCACGCGCGATTCGACCTGGGCGGTGTGCTCGCGGCCCTCGAAGCGCAAGATGGCGGCGCCACCCGCTTGCAGGGTCTGCGCCAAGGTGCCGTAAAGCTGGGTGAAAAAGGCGTTGGCGCGGCCGCGGGCGAGCGTGCCGTCGCCGGCCAGCAGGCGCACGCGCTGGGAGGCGAGCCGCCAGCCGGGGGCGCGAAACGGCGTGGTGTCGTCACAGCGCACGAACTTGCCGCGCGCGGCGCCGAGCATCCACTCCAGCAGCTCGCGGTAGGCATCGCGCCCGAGCGGCTTGTCCACACCCCACAGCGAGCCCTGGCGCAGCGCCTTGCCGAGCGGGCTTTGCAGACCGGCGCGCAGGATCAGATCCTCGTCCCGTCCCTGGCGCTGACCGCCGCCGGGCGGGTCCAGAAACAGCCAGCGCGCCGGGCGCAGCGTTTCGTCACGGCCAAAGGCCCAGGGCAGGCGCAGGAACTTGCGGCTCTCGTCGGCCAGCTTGCGCAACTGCTGGTCGTCGAGCGCGGCGGCGTCCACCGCGAGGCCCCGGCGCAGGTGATCGAACAGCGCGGTGAATGCCTGGGCGCGCACCGTGGGGCTCGCCGCGCGCAATACGGCCGGCGCGTCGCGGAAGTTTTCCGGGTCCGCGGCGAAGGGCTCCAGATCCTGATACACGACGCGCAGCAGGCCGAGCTGTTCGAGGTTGGGGTTGGTGTAGCGCCAGCCACGCCGCTGGTCGAACCAGGCGCGGTAGGCCAGCACCTGGCGCAGCACGTTGGCGGCATCCTGCAGATCGCGGCCGGACAGCGCCGGTTCTTGCAGCCATTCGGCGAGGTGGGTTTGCGCCGGGTCCGCCTGGGGCGGGATCGGCCGGTCGAAGCCGAGCGCGCGCACCATGCGCTCGCCCAGATCGGCATCGGCGACGCCCTGTGGCGCGGCGTCGAGTGCGCCGAAAAAGGCCGATCGGATCAGGCTGACGAAGATGAAATCGTTGAAATGGCCGGCCTGCAGCGCGGCGTCCTGGCGGTTATCGGTGAAGGCGAGCAGCTTGCGCGTGTGCGGCGCAAAGCCGGCCTGCTGCTGCATCCACTCCAGCGTCGCGGTGGTGATGACCGTGGTGGCCGAACTGCGGCCCTCGGCCGAGAGCGACGCCAGCCGGTTGGTGTCCTTGCCCTGCACGCTGTGCACCGCGCGGCAGCGCAGGCAGAAGCGGAACTTGCCAGGCAGAAAGTAGCCGGGCACGCCTTGGCCGAGCACGCCGTCGGGTGCCGCGCGCAGCGGCACGGCCTTGAGCTTGCGGTAGGTCTTCTTCAGTCGCGGCGTGTTGGCGGCGCCGGTTTCGAGCCAGCTTTCCGGGTAGTCCTCGAGGTCGCCGGTGAAGGTGAAATCGGCGTCGCCCGGCCCCACCAGAAAGAAGCCGGTCTGTTCGCCCTCGCTGTCGGCATCGGCGGCGTCCTCGTCCTTGATGGCCGTGACGTCGTCGATGTCGCGCGGCAGCAGCACCGGCGCGCCGCCTTCGACGCGCTGGCGCACACCGTGGTACTCCTGCCCGCAGTCGCGGCAGAAGTAGGTGGGGTAGAGACGCTTCAAATCCTCGCTACCCGGCAGGTACTGCTGGCCTTCGAGCACCACCGCGCGCGTGCCAGGCGGCTCCAGCGTGACGTAGGCAGTCGCCGCGCCGGAGAGGAACTGGTGCAGCTTGAAGGCAAAGAACGGGTTGGGTGAGTCACTGCGGCCCGGCATGCGCTCCCGTTCGGGCAATGCGGCGGCGAGCAGGAACGCCTGCAAGGCGGTGAGGCAATACTCACGATCGAGGCCGGATGTCGTCGCCAGCGCTACGGCCGCCTCGTCCACCGTCAGCGGCTTGGCACGCACCGGCTTGCCGTCGCGAAAGTCGAGACCGAGCGTGGTCTCGACCCAGATGGCGAGCGGATGGCCGCGCAGCTGGGCATCCGCAAGGCGTTCAAAGCCGCCGGCGGTGATCGCCTCGGTCAGTTCGGTGGCGACGCTGTCGGCCGTGCGGGTGGGATCGGTGGCGCGCTCCAGCGTCTCGGTGATGACGTCGCCAGGCTCGATGGCGGCATCGAACAGCTTGGCCGCGACCTCGGCAACCACCCGGTTCTTTTCTTCCTGCGAACCCTCGCTCGCCATCGTCGCCGAGGTGCCGATGCACTGCAGGCGTTCGGCGTTGAGGCGCTGCCTGACGCGCCGCACCAGCAGCGCGACGTCGGCGCCCTGGCGGCCGCGATAGGTGTGCAGCTCGTCCAGCACCAGAAAGCGCAGGTCCGCGCAGTGGTCGATCACCTCGCGGTCGAGCGCATCCTGCCGGGTGAGCAGCAACTCCAGCATCATGAAATTGGTGAGCAGGATGTCGGGCGGGTTGGCGCGAATCTGCTCGCGTACCTCCTCGCGCTCCTGGCCGGTATAGCGCGCGAAGGTGACAGGCGGGGTGAGCCCGGGCAAAAACTTCTGCAGCTCTTCGAGCTGGCTGTTGGCGAGCGCGTTCATCGGGTAGATCACGATGGCGCGCGTGCGCGGCGTCGGGTCCTCGGCCTTGGCGCGCAGGATGGCATCGACGATGGGAATGAAAAAACACAGCGACTTGCCCGAACCGGTGCCGGTGGTCACCACATAGCTGTGGCCGGCTCGCGCCAGCGCGATGGCCTCGGACTGATGGCGATGCAGCCGCAAGGGCTCGCCGCCGGCCTGAAAGATGCGTTCGGTTCCGGAATGAAGTTCGCCCGCCGCCACGTGCTCAGTGATCGACTTGCCCGGCTTGAAGCGCGGGTTGATCTGGATCAGCGGCTGCGGCCAGTAGCGGCCGGAATCAAAGGTCTGATCGACCTGGCTGCGGATGTCGTCGGCGCCGATGTGGGTGAATGAACGCGCGAAGGCGCTGTAACCGTCGATCAGGCTGCTTCTCAGTGAAAACAGATCCAAATTTTCTCCTGAAGCCTGTTCTGTTCATGAGTTCACACGGCTGAAAGCACCCATCGGCTGGCCGGGGACTGGGTGTCGGTGACCAGGCCAGCAGGTTTTCCGGCATCACACTGGAGTTTGCTTCCTGGCTTGATTGTATCTTCTTGGAAGGCCGAGCGTTGCAGCGACAGGCGTCGAATCCGCATCGCGTCCTTGGGCACTTTCACTCTACGGCCATGCTTTCCAGAGAGCGCTGGCTGGCGGTGTCGTGATGCTCATGCGTTTTTGCCATCTCCGGGCGAGCGGGTGGAAGATCGGGTGCCGCGTCGGCGGGAAGTGAGCTGCTCTCTTCCAGCATGTCCAGAGGCCTGATGCCGATGGCGTGGTAGCCCTTGGGACCCTTGGAGATCTCGAAACTGACTCTCTGGCCCGCCTTGAGGGTCTTGTATCCGTCCATGATGATGGCGGAGTAGTGGGCGAACATGTCTTCAGGGCGGTCGTCCGCAATGATGAAACCGTAGCCCTTGGCGTTGTTGAACCACTTGACATGGCCCAGGCTGATTGTCGACATCACAATCGTCTCCTTTTTTATTATTGCGCACGGGTTTTCCCGATGCTGTTATGGCGGACGGTCGTTCAGCGCGGATCCATGCAGCGCATGGATCAAAAATGTTTTCTGGCTGCTTTTGGCCGGGAATGTCTTGCCTTGTCATGGCCGGAACTCCATCTCCGCGCGAGCCAAACCTTAATCGAAGGTGGCTGGCAAATCAATTTCTTGAAGCGTGTCATCGGCCAGAGCTGTGGAGTGGTTCTGACGGCATGGTGACGGTCCATGGAGCCTTGCCCCCGTGCAGCGTCAGCTGAGCGCGACCGTTGCCCTGTTCTGATTGCGCTCCAGGAGTGATCTGGCATCGCTGGGATCCAGCGAGCGACTCAGCAGAAAGCCCTGTGCCTCATGGCAGCCCAGGCGGCGCAGGTAATCCAACTGCTCCGTGGTTTCGACGCCTTCGGCCACCAGATTGAGTTTCAGCCCTTTGCCAATGGATGCAATGGCATCGACCAGGCAGGCATCCGGGTTGGTGACGTTGATCTCGTTGATGAACACGCGATCGATTTTCAAGGTGGTGAGGGGGAATTTCTGCAGGTAACTGAGCGATGAAAATCCGGTTCCGAAATCATCGAGCGCGATCTTGACGCCATGCTGATGCAGCGCCTGAAGTTTGGCGACAACGCCCTCCCAATCCTTCATCAGCAGATTTTCGGTGATCTCGACCTCCAGCAGGCTGGGGTCGAGTCGATGCTCTTCGAGAACGGCGAGCACCAGCGATGTGAAGTCGGGCTGCTCGATCTGCAGGACAGAAAAGTTGATGCCCATGCGGATTGGCTCCAGCCCTGCATCGAGCCACTCACGCAAGGCGGCGCAGCCCTGCCTCAATACCCATTCGCCGAGCATCAGCACCAATCCGCTCTCTTCGGCGATGGGGATGAATTCGTTCGGCAGCAGCAGTCCGCGCAGTGGGTGGCGCCAGCGCACCAATGCCTCCATGCCGAGGATTTTTCCTGAATCGATGTCCATCTGTGGCTGGTACTGCACGCAGAACTGCTGGCCCTCGATGCCTCGACGAATGTCGTTTTCGAGCAGCAACCGTTCCGAAGCGGCTGCATCCATGCTCGATTCGTAAAAGCAGAAGCCATTGCGGTTGCGCTTTTTCACCTGATACATCGCCAGATCGGCATGGCCGACCAGTTGGTTCATCGATGTGCCGTCGCGGGGATAGAGCGCGATGCCAATGCTGGCACCGATGAAGATTTCGTGGCCATCGAGCAGAAACGGGCTGGCGAGGCGGGCCATGATCTTGCTGGCGATGGTGGCGGCGTCCTGCTCCGAGTTCAGGCTGGGCAGCAGCAGGGTGAACTCGTCTCCGCCAAAGCGTGCCAGCGTATCGCCTTCGCGCAGCGATGAACGCAGGGTTTCGCTGACCGCCTGCAGCAGCAGGTCACCGGTTGCGTGTCCCAGCGAGTCGTTCACCACCTTGAAACGGTCCAGGTCGATGAACAGCACCGCAAAGAGCTCTTTGTTGCGTTTGGCGTGGGCAACGGCCATGTCCAGCCGGTCCTTGAACAGGGTCCGGTTGGGCAGCCCGGTCAGCAGATCGTGGTAGGCCTGAAACTGGATGGTCTGTTCCGCCTGTTTGCGCTCGGTGATGTCGCGCGCAATGCCGAAGGTTCCCTGGGTGGTGGAGCTGATTTCACTGATGCTCTGGTCGATCACGCCCGTTTGAGAGAGGTCGAGCGGGAAGTACTCGACATAGAGATGGCGCACTTGGTGGAATTTGTTCCTGACCCGAATTTCAGCCTGTCTTCTGAATGAGCGGTCGGTATCGTCGTGCTCGCTGTCGCATGACAATTGCTGCCACTCCTCGCCGTCCAGTACGACGGAGAAGTGCTGGCCAAGCAGTGCCTCTGTCTGATAGCCAAGCAGGTCGGAAACGCGGTTGTTGATGAAGGTGAAACGGCCTTCATGATCGAGGACATAAATGACGTCGGGAGAGTGTTCGACCAGATGGCGATGCAGTTTTTCCGACTGCCACAGCCGTTGTTGAAACAGCCGGTTTTCGGTTTTCAGCCGTTGATTGGTCAGCGTATTGGAGAGAGTCTTGAGCAGTTCATCGCTCGAGTAGGGCTTGCGGATGTAATCGGTGGCGCCCAGCAACAGCGCCTGGGTGATGGCGCCGAATGAAGATTCGCCGCTGATGACGATGACCGGCGTCTCATACTGTTGGTCGGCAATGTGCTGAAGCACATCATGCCCGCTGATGTCTTCCATGCGCAGGTCGAGCAGGATGGCGTCGAAGTGGTCGTTATCGAGTCGCTCGATCGCCTGTCGACCACCCTGGGCCAGTTCAGTCTGGTATCCATGCAGGACGAGCAGTTCTTGCAGGCTCCGCAGCAGACGGATTTCATCATCGACCACCAGCAAACGGGCAGCGTCGGGCTGCTTGCCGGAGATGCTCATCTGCATTGTCGTGCCACCCTGCGGACGCTCTGCTGTGATGAATGGATGTTCTCCGTCTGGAAACGGAGATCGCCTGGCCGTCCTGGCTCTTGTGACTCCTTTGAGCTGCGCTCCCTTACATGTCGATGTTCAGTGGTACAAAGCGAAAAAGTGGTTAATAAAAAATACGGCACACTCGATGTCAATCGAGTGACGTGTCTTGCTGAAGTCGCGGGGACCTGTTTGAAGTGCCGATGGGTGACGGTGCATGGAAACTGCATTGGCCTGCATGAAATTGATGCGTCTTTTTTTGTTATCTGGCGAGGTAAAATGCTCGACCCTTCAAATCGGACTGTCTTTTTTTGCGCATCTTTTTCAGAACCATAACAAAGACGGATGACCATGTCCAGATAAAGCATTTCGTTGTCGAGACAAGCATGCGTGCCTGTCATCAGCAGGGGTGGGGCAGGCGCAATCTGACATCACCAAGAAAAAAACCATGCGGGGAGTGCATCCTGCGCATCTGCGGTCATGATGGAGATCGACAATGCGCCGGCCGATTATTCTGTGGCGCTCCCGAGCGAGAAAAAAATACCGGAACTGGTGATACCCAATTGAGGTTTGCCGTCCACCATGCGTTCTTCGGTCATTTCGATCAGACGATAAAAGAGTGCGCGGGTCAGCCGTCCATGAAGGCGTCCGCGAATCGCGAGGTAGGGCGATGGCTCACCGGTGGCGCTCTCTTCGACCCACAGGGGGTGGTCGGGGCCGGCCAGCACCTGGTCGCCGACCTGGGTGGTGAAGCAGAAGCGCCGTTGATCGCCTTCGCCCGCCACTTCCACATCGGTGACCAGAAAGTGGGCATCCTCGACCTCGATGCGCAGTCGTTCGGCCGGTGTCACCAGATAGCTGTGGCCATCTTCATCGCGACGCAGGATGGTCGAGAACAGCCGTACCAGCTCCTTGCGCCTGATCGGTTCGCCTTCGTGGTACCAGGTGCCGTCACGCGCAATGCGAATGTCGATCTCGCCAACCCGCGCCGGATGCCACTGATCGACGGGCGGCAAGCTGGCAGGAGGTTTGAAGTGGTGAATCTGTTGGGCCAGATGTTCCACTGTGGGATCGGAGGTGTTCATGTCGGGAGTCTCATGGGTGGCTGACGCAAGGCGGGGAAATTCTCCTGTGAGCCGGGCCGCCAATGCAATGGATCGATGCCGGCAGGCTTGCGCTGACTGTACTGGATGGCAGAAGAAGGGTGGCTGGCCTGATCTACGGGAGGGTCACCAGGGCAGAGGAGAGAGATTGACGGGGATCGCCTGCATGGTGGATGCTAACCAATCGAATATTTCCGTTCGGTAGCCGTCGGTGGGCCAGCGTCGGCGGACATGGCGTCATGGAGGGCGATGTGCTTTTCGCCCCGCCGCGTTCCGCCCCTTGGTCAATGCCGCATGACATAACAATAAAACAGGAGGGAGAGCGAATGGCGCTTGATTTTGCGACGCGTCGGTTTCTGGAAATGATGGCTGAACGGGGCCGGCCGCCGCTGCACGCGGGAACACCGACCGAAGCGCGGTTGGCCAGCGCGGCGATGGCCGATCTGGCGGGCCCGGCACCGCCGATGGTGCGAGTCGAAGACCATTCGGTGGTCAGCAGCGATGGCGGTTCGGTGCCGATGCGGCTGGTGGTGCCGATCGAGTCGCCGCGCGGATTGATCGTCTTCTACCATGGCGGTGGCTGGGTGATCGGCTCGGCACAGCAGAGCGAGACCGTCGGCCGCAAGCTGGCGGAGCGCACCTCCTGTGCGGTACTGCTGGTCGACTACCGGCTGGCGCCGGAGCACCGCTATCCAATTGCGGTCGAGGACTCCTACGCGGCGCTGTTGTGGGCCGATGCGAACCTGCAGCGGATCGCCGGCCGCAGGGTGCCGTTGATGGTGGCCGGTGACAGTGCCGGCGGCAATCTGGCGGCAGTGATGGCGCTGCGCGCCCGCGACCAGCAGGGTCCTGCCTTGGCGTTGCAGGTGCTCATCTATCCGGTGACCGATGCCGATTTCGAGCGTGCTTCCTACGTCGATCCGGAAAACCAGCTCTTTTTGTCGCGTGAGTCGATGCTCTGGTTCTGGGATCACTATCTGCCAGACCCGGCACGGCGGCTGGAGCCCGATGCCTCGCCGCTGCACGCGGCCGATCTTTCCGGATTGCCGCCGGCAGTGGTGCTGACCGCCGAGCATGACGTGCTGCGCGATGAGGGCGAGGCCTATGCACAGCGCCTGCAGCAGGCGGGTGTCGCCGTCGATTTCAAGCGCCATGCCGGCCAGATGCATGGTTTTTTCACCGTACTGGCCCTGCCCGGCAGTGAAGGCGGTTATCAGCAGGTGGTCAAGGCGGTTCGCGGCGCGCTGGCCCAGGCAGAGCAGGCGGCGAAAAAAGCGGCTGGGGCCGGCTGATCGGCATTTGAACCGAATTCCATGCCGGAACCATCACATTACTCATTCAAATAAAAGGAGAGAGCCGAAATGTCGAACTTGCAGAGCACGAAGAGCGCCGATGTCGATGCCGTGGTGGTGGGTGCCGGATTTTCCGGCATGTACATGGTGCACAAGCTGCGCGATCAGCTGGGGTTGACCGTCAAGGGCTATGAGCGGGCCGACAATGTCGGTGGCACCTGGTACTGGAACCGCTATCCCGGTGCACGCTGCGACTCGGAGAGCTACATCTACTGCTACTCCTTCAACAAGGAGATGCTGCAGGAGTGGGAGTGGAGTGGCAAATATCCCGAGCAGCCGGAAATTCTCAAGTATTTGAATTATGCCGCCGACAGGCTCGATGTCCGGCGCAGCTTTCAGTTCAACACCAGTGTCGTCGCTGCAAGATTTCTCGATGCCGACAACCTGTGGGAGATCGAGACCGACCGCGGCGAGAAGGTGCTGGCGCGTTACTTCATCACCGCCATCGGCTGCCTCTCCACCGGGCAGGTGCCCAAGATCAAGGGGCTCGACAGCTTCAAGGGGCAGTGGTACCACACCGGCGGCTGGCCGCATGAAGGGGTCGATTTCAGCGGCAAACGGGTGGGCGTGATCGGCACCGGTTCGAGCGGGGTGCAGTCGATTCCGGTGATTGCCCAGCAGGCCGGTCATCTGACCGTCTTCCAGCGTACGCCACAGTTCGCCGTGCCGGCGCGCCATGGTACGGTCGACCGTGCCTATCTGGAGAAGGTCAAGGCCAACTACGATTCGATCTGGGAAAAGGCGCGCAGCTCCTACGCGGGCTATACCCATGACCGGGGTACGACCTCGGCCCTGGCGCTTTCCGACGAAGAGCGCGAGGCACGGTTTGAGGCGGGATGGCAGCAGGGCGGCTTCCAGTTCCTGTCGCTCTTCAGCGACACCAGCCTCGATCGGCGTGCCAACGACACCGCCGCCGAGTTCATCCGACGCAAGATCCGGCAGACCGTGAATAACCCGGAAACGGCCGAAAAGCTGCTGCCGACCGACCATCCGCTCGGCTCCAAGCGGTCACTGATCGACACTGACTACTTTGAGACCTATAACCGCGACAATGTGCAACTGGTCGATATTCGCCACTGTCCGATCGAGGAGATCACGCCGAACGGCATCAAGACCGCCGATGGCACCGAGTATCCGCTCGACATCATCGTCTTTGCCACCGGCTTCGATGCCATGACCGGCTCGTTCTTCAAGATGAACATCCAGGGCCGGAATGGTCAGCCGCTGCAGCAAAAGTGGGCCGAAGGGCCCAAGACCTACCTGGGCGTGTCGACCTCCGGCTTTCCCAACATGTTCACCATCACCGGTCCAGGCAGCCCGTCGGTGCTGTGCAACATGCCGGTCTGCATCGAACAGCATGTGGAGTGGATCGCCGATCTGATCCAGTATGCCGACCAGAAGCAGATCAGACTGATCGAGGCCGATGTCGCGGCCGAAAACGCCTGGGTGAACCATGTCAACGAGCTGGCCTCGATGACGATGTTCATGCTGGCCGACTCCTGGTATCTGGGGGCCAACATTCCCGGAAAACCGCGGGTGTTCATGCCCTATCCCGGCGGCATGAACACCTACCGGCTGAAGTGCGAAGAGGTGGCGGCCAAACAGTATGAGGGTTTCATTCTGCAAGGCGGTGACGCTCGACCGCCGCGTGCGGCCTGATCGATCGACAAACGCCCACCGTCGTTCCATTCCTGGCTCCGCATGGTGACTCCATGCGGAGCCATTTTTTTGAGGAGGCAGATCATGAGTGCAAACTGGTGGCAGAGCGAGTTCGAACTCGATGGCGATCTGGCCTATCTGAACCATGCCGGTGTCGCCCCTTGGCCGAGGCGCACCCGTGATGCCGTGGTGGCCTTTGCCGAGGAGAACCTGCACCGTGGTGCCAGCGGCTATCCCCGCTGGATCGAGCGTGAGGGCGCGCTGCGCGAGTCGTTGCGGCGGCTGATCAATGCCCGCTCCGTTGCTGAGATCGCGCTGCTGAAGAACACCTCCGAGGCGCTCTCGGTGGTCGCGCATGGCCTGTCTTGGCAGCCGGGCGACAACGTGGTGATCAGCAATCAGGAGTTCCCCTCCAACCGCATCGTCTGGGAGTCGCTGCAACGCCATGGCGTTACGGTGCGCAGTGCCGACCTGGCGCAGGGCAGCTCGCCCGAGCAGGCGCTGCTCGATCAGATCGATGTCCACACCCGGCTGCTGGCGGTCAGTTCGGTGCAGTACGGCACCGGTCTCAAGATGGATCTGTCGCTGCTTGGCCGGGCATTGCGTGGCAGCGGGGTCAAATTCTGCGTGGACGCGATCCAGAGCCTGGGTGCCATCCCCTTTGATGTCGAGGCCATCGGTGCGGACTTTGTCGCCGCGGATGGGCACAAATGGCTGCTGGCGCCGGAAGGACTGGCGCTGTTCTACTGCCGCCGGCAGTGGCTGGAGCAGCTCGAACTGCACCAGTATGGCTGGCACATGGTGGCCGATGCGGGCGATTATGACCGCCAGAGCTGGCAGCCGGCCGCCGATGCCCGTCGTTTCGAGTGCGGCAGCCCCAACATGACCGGGGTGATGGGGTTGCAGGCCAGCCTGACGCTGCTCGATGAGGTGGGCATCGAACGGGTGGCGGTTGAGCTGCAACGGCGGGTCGATCTGCTGGTCGAGCGGCTCGGTGCCGATCCGCGCATCGAACTGATCACGCCGGCCGCTGCCGACCGGCGTGCCGGCATCGTCACCTTTCGCCACCGCGATCGGCCCGCGGCACTGCTGCATCGGCAGTTGAGCGCGCAGCAGATCGTCTGCGCCGCCCGCGCCGGTGGCGTGCGCTTCTCACCCCACTTCTACACCCCGTGGAGCGCGCTGGAGCGGGCCGTCGAGGCCGTGCTCGGTTAGTGTGGGTGCAGGCCGGCTGCCGTGCCCTGCTACAGCGTGCGGGTCAGACCGCCGTCGATGTCGAGGATCGAACCCTGGCAGTAGGCGGAGGCTGAAGAGGCCAGAAAGGCCACCGCGGCGGCAATTTCGGCCGGCTGGCCGATGCGCGGGATGCCCAAGTTTCTGGCCATTGCCGTGGCGGCTGCCGCCGGATCGAGGTTGTGAGCCGCAGCCAGTTGGTCGATTCGTGCCTGCAGGCGATCGGTGGCGATCAGCCCTGGGTTGATCGCATTGACCTTGACCCCCTCGGCCATGCCGCGCTCGGCCAGCACCTTGGTGAGGTTCAGCAGCGCCGCATTGACCGCGCCGCCGATCGCGAACTCGGCATCGCCGGTGCGGCCACCGACGCCGACGATGTTGACGATGGCGCCCGTCGAGCGGACCAGATGCGGCCAGGCGGCCCGGGAGCAACGGACCGTGCTGAAGAACTTCAGCGCGAAGCCATCCTCCCAGTCTGCTTCGCTGAGCTGCAGGAAGTCACCGCGACGGGTGGCGCCGGCGTTGTTGACCAGCAGGTCGATGGTGCCGAACCGCTCGATCGCAAAATCGATCAACCGCTGTGGTGCCTGGGGATCACGCAGATCGGCCGGAAAAATCACCGCCCGGCCGTTGCAGGCGGTGGCGACCTGTTGCAGCGTTTCCGCCGAACGGGCCGCCAACACCAGCTGCACTCCTTCAGCGGCGAGCTGTTCGGCAATGGCGCACCCGATGCCACGGCTGGCGCCGGTGACGATGGCCACCTTGCCGGCGAGATGCAGCTCCATGTCGGCCTCGCGGAGTCGGTGAGTGGAGGTTGCGTGTCTAGATGCCGTAGGCCAGCCGCAGCAGCGAGAGTGGATGCTCGGTCGCCTTGTCACCCTCGCTGAAATTTTCGATGTGGGCGCCGGCCATCGGACAGTCGCTGCCATAGTGGTCGGGTGCGCGTTCATCCAGTTCGCGGACGATCGGTCGGCAGATTTTCTTCGAGAACTCGAAATATTCCGCCTTGACTCCATAGGTGCCATCGTGGCCGGAGCAGCGTTCGATGCTCTGCACCTCGGTGCCTGGAATCAGTTGCAGCAGGTCACGGGTTTTGGGGCCGATGTTCTGCACCCGCTGGTGGCAGGCGGCATGGTAGAGCACCCGACCGAGTGACTGTTTGAAGTCGAGCCGAAGCAGGCCATAACGGTGCCGTTCGAGCAGGTATTCGAACGGATCGAAAAAGGCCGCCTTGACTCGCGCAACGGCGGCGTCATGGGGGAACATCAGTGGCAACTCCTGTTTGAACATCAGTACACAGGAGGGGACCGGCGCGATGAGGTCCCAGCCATCCTCGACCAGTTCGAGAAGCTGCGGGATGTTCTGCTCCTTGGCCTGCGCCACCGATTGCAGGTCACCCAGTTCGAGCTTCGGCATGCCGCAGCAGCGCTCCTGCCGCACCCGGGTCACGGTGATGCCGTTGTGAATCAGCACCCGGGCCAGATCCTCGACCAGTTGCGGTGCATTGTAGTTGCCGTAGCAGGTGACGAAGAGCGCGACCTTGCCGCTGGTGCTGCCGGCAGGTTGGGGCGGTTGGTCGGGGCCGTCAAGCCGATCGAGACGGTTGCGGCCCTTGCTGGAATGGTATTCGGGCACCCGCGCCTGCGGATGCACGCCCAGCGTGGCCGCCAGCGCCTTGCGACCCAGGTCGCTGCGGTTGACGACGTTGACCACCTCGGCCACCAGCGGAAGGCTGGCCAGGGCGCCGACTTGGTCGGTGCTGGCCAGCACCCGGTTGCGCAGCGAGGTGCCCTGCTCCTGGAATGCCGTGGCCTTGGCGCGCAGCATCAGGTGGGGAAAGTCGATGGCCCACTCATGCGGCGGTACATAGGGGCACTTGGTCATGAAGCAGAGGTCGCAGAGGTAGCACTGCTCGACCACCTTGGCATAGTCCGCCTTGGCGACACCATCGACCTCCATCGTCGGCGACTCGTCCACCAGATCGAACAGGGTCGGAAAGCTGTTGCAGAGGCTGACGCAGCGGCGACAGCCATGGCAGATGTCGAAGACCCGCTCCAGCTCCTCATCGAGCTGCGCGCGGTCATGGAATTGCGGATTTTCCCAGTCGAGCGGATGGCGGGTGGGGGCTTCGAGGCTGCCTTCGCGGGACATGGGTCATCTCCTGTGACGGGTAAACCGAAAGCGGGAACCGAAGTTCCCGCTTGTGATCGACAGATGGGCTGCCGCGGCTCAGTTGCCGAGGGTGTCGAGTGCCTTCTGGAAGCGGTTGGCGTGCGAGCGCTCGGCCTTGGCCAGCGTCTCGAACCAGTCGGCGATCTCGTCGAAGCCCTCTTCGCGGGCGGCCTTGGCCATGCCGGGATACATGTCGGTGTACTCGTGGGTCTCACCGGCGATGGCCGCCTTCAGGTTGTCGCCGGTCGGACCGATTGGCAGCCCGGTGGCCGGATCGCCGACCTTCTCCAGATATTCGAGGTGGCCATGGGCATGGCCGGTTTCACCCTCTGCGGTGGAGCGAAAGACCGCCGCCACGTCGTTGTAGCCCTCGACGTCGGCCTTGGCGGCAAAGTAGAGATAGCGGCGATTGGCCTGGGACTCCCCGGCAAAGGCGGCTTTCAGGTTGCTTTCGGTTTTACTTCCTTTCAGTGCAGTCATGATCAGCCTCTCATGGGTGGTCGTGGTTTGCGGGCTGGAATGGTGCCGGTGGGGTTCCCGGCGCCGACTCCGTGGTCGCACTCTAAGCGAGCGCGGGCCATTTGGCCAGAGCGAGCGAGCGGGTGGAACCGGAGCGATTCACTCGCCGGAAGCGGATTCGACGGCCTGTTGCACCATCCGCTTCAGTTCGCCCTGCTGGTAGAGCTCGGTCATGATGTCGCAACCGCCCACCAGCTCGCCATCGATGAAGAGCTGCGGGAAGGTCGGCCAGTTGGAGTGGCGCGGCAGATTGGCGCGAATCTCCGGGTTGGAGAGCACATCGACATAGGCGAATTTCGCGCCGCAGGCCATCAGGATCTTCGATGACTGGGCCGAGAAGCCGCACTGGGGCGCTTCGGGCGAGCCCTTCATGTAGAGGATGATCGGGTTGCCTTCGATCTGCTGTTGAATCAGTTCGATGATGTCGCTCATGGTGTGCTGCTCCTCGGGGCAAGAAGTGGGTGGTGGCGCAACGTGCGCCTGGGTAACTGGAGGGGACAGTGTAATCCCGGACGGAAAAAGATTATCACGCCAGTGGCTGGGGATATATGGACGACGCTACCGTTGTGCAGCCACATAGCTGCGCTCGCGCAGCGCCTGAATCTGGTCGCGCAGCCGTGCCGCGGCCTCGAATTCGAGGTTTCTGGCATGCAGATACATCTGCTCTTCCAGTTTCTTCACGGCCTTCTCCAGCTGTTGTGGCGGCAGTGGCTGCAACTCGGCGGCCGGTGGCGGGGCCTTGCGGCCACGCCGGCCACGGTTGCCGGGCGCCACTGCCCCTTCGAGGATATCGCTGACCTCTTTGTGGATGCCGCGCGGTGTGATGCCATGCTGACGGTTGAATTCGAGCTGCACGCCGCGGCGCCGTTCGGTCTCGTCGATCGCACGCTGCATCGAACCGGTGAGGGTGTCGGCATAGAGAATCGCCTTGCCTTCGAGGTTGCGCGCCGCCCGGCCGATGGTCTGGATCAGTGAGCGTTCGGAGCGCAGAAAGCCCTCCTTGTCGGCATCGAGGATGGCGACCAGCGCCACTTCGGGCATGTCGAGCCCCTCGCGCAGCAGGTTGATGCCGACCAGCACATCGAACTCGCCAAGGCGCAGATCGCGGATGATCTCGACCCGTTCGACGGTGTCGATGTCGGAGTGCAGATAGCGCACCTTGACGCCATGTTCGCCGAGGTAGTCGGTGAGGTCCTCGGCCATCCGCTTGGTCAGGGTGGTGACCAGCACGCGCTGCCGCTGGTTGACGCGCTGCCGAATCTGCGACAGCAGGTCATCGACCTGGTTGGCGGCGGGACGCACCTCGATTTCGGGGTCGATGAGACCGGTGGGACGCACCAGTTGCTCCACCACCCTGGCGCTGTGTTCCGCTTCGTAGACCGACGGGGTGGCCGAGATGAAGAGGGTCTGCGGCGAGAGCCGCTCCCATTCGTCAAAGCGCAGCGGACGGTTGTCGAGCGCCGAGGGCAGGCGAAAACCGTACTGCACCAGCGTCTCCTTGCGCGCCCGGTCGCCGCGGTACATGGCGCCAAGCTGTGGAATGGTGACGTGGGATTCATCGATTACCAGCAGGGCGTTGGCCGGCAGATAGTCGAACAGGGTGGGCGGTGGCTCTCCCGGCTGGCGGCCGGAGAGGTAGCGGGAGTAGTTCTCGATGCCGGTGCAGTAGCCCAGTTCGCTGATCATCTCCAGGTCGAACTGGGTGCGCTGTTCGAGCCGCTGCGCCTCGACCAGGCGGTTCTGGCCGCGCAGCAGCGCCAGACGCTCGGCCAGCTCGACCTTCACCTGCTCCATCATCTCGACCATGGTTTCGCGTGGCGTGACGTAGTGGCTCTTGGGAAAGATGGTCGCGCGTGGCAACTGCCGCAGTTGCTCGCCGGTCAACGGGTCGAACAGGGTGATGCGCTCGATTGTGTCGTCGAACAGCTCGACCCGCACCGCCTCGATTTCGGAGTCGGCCGGATGGATGTCGATCACATCGCCCCGCACCCGGTAGGTGGCGCGGCGCAGTTCGGCATCGTTGCGGCTGTATTGCAGCTCGGCCAGGCGGCGCAGCAGCATCCGCTGATCGATCCGGTCGCCACGGTCGAGGTGCAGCACCATCTTGAGGTAGGCGGCCGGGTCGCCGAGGCCGTAGATCGCCGACACGGTGGCCACCACCAGCACATCCTCACGCTCCATCAGTGCCTTGGTGGCCGACAGCCGCATCTGCTCGATGTGGTCGTTGACCGAGGAGTCTTTCTCGATGTAGGTGTCGGAGGAGGGGACGTAGGCTTCGGGCTGGTAATAGTCGTAGTAGGAGACGAAATACTCCACCGCGTTGCGGGGAAAGAACTCGCGGAACTCGCCATAGAGTTGCGCCGCCAGTGTCTTGTTGTGCGCCAGCACCAGGGTCGGCCGCTGCACCTGCGCCACCACGTTGGCGATGGTGAAGGTCTTGCCCGAGCCGGTGACGCCCAGCAGCGTCTGGTAGGCCAGACCATCCTCCAGCCCTTCGACCAGCGCCGCGATGGCCGCCGGCTGGTCCCCGGCCGGCGCATAGCCGGCGTGCAGTTCGAACCGACCTGAGCCGCTCAAGCCGACTGGCTCCAGAGCGCCTTGCGTTGCAGGTAGCTCTGTCGACAGAGTGCGATGTCGGCCAGGTAGTTGGGCAGCTCTTCGAGCCGCAGCGCCTGCGGGCCATCGACCAGTGCCTCGGCCGGCTGCGGATGGAAGTCGACCAGCACCATGTTGGCGCCGGCGATGAGGCCCTGCGCCGTGGCGTGGCAGAGATCGAGCAGGCCATCGGGGTCGCTGTCGCGGCTGCCGACCGAGTGCGACGGGTCGATGCAGACCGGCATGCGGGTGAGCCGCTTGACCACCGGCACCTGACTGAAGTCGACCAGATTGCGGTGTGGCGCGCCATACTCGCTCTTCATGCCGCGCAGGCAGAAGATCACATTGGAGTTGCCTTCGCTGGCCAGATACTCCGCGGCATTCAGCGACTCGTTCAGCGTGATGCCGAAGCCGCGCTTGAGCAGGATCGGATAGCGCTGCTGCCGCCCCAGCGCCTTCAGCAGCTCGAAGTTCTGGGTGTTGCGGGTGCCGATCTGCAACATCACACCAGTGGGGCGGCCGAGCCGCTCCAGGGTCTGGTCGATCTCCTCGACCTGCGCCTCGTGGGTCACCTCCATGGCGATCACCTTGATGCCGTATTTACCCGCCAGTTCAAACAGATCGGGCAGGCAGTCGGCGCCATGGCCCTGAAAGGCGTAGGGGCTGGTGCGCGGCTTGTAGGCGCCCATGCGGGTGCATTCAAGGCCATGTTCGTGCAGGGCCTTCATCATCGCCTCGACATTGCGGCGGTTGTCCACTGCGCAGAGCCCGGCGAAGAGCTGAAAGCCCTCCTGTGAGAAGTCGACACCGTTGTAATGAAAGCCGCTGACCCGGTCGCGGTCGCGGTGGCGGCCGAGGATGCGGTACTCATCGGAGATGCGCACCACTCGCTCCACCGCGGCCAGGCTCTCGATTTCGGCGCGGTCGAGGCGGGCGGTGTTGCCGAGCAGGTAGATCTCGGTCAGGGTTTGCTGCTGACCCTGAATCTGGTGGGTTTGCAGCCGGATGTCAGGCAGCTTGTGCAGATGGGCGAGCATCTGCTGGTAGTCTGACGAGGCGGGATCGATGTCGGGACGCAGTATCAGCAACATGGGGGGCTCTCGATGACGAAGGTGGAGGCGGGCTGCACACTACTGCGGATCACGCCAGCGCCGGACGAGGTCGCCATAGCCGTCGATGCGGCGGTCACGCAGAAAGGGCCAAGAGCGGCGTACCTGTTCGCTGCGACCGAAGTCGATGCCGATCAGCTTGATTTCGGTCTCATCACTGCCCGCCTGCCACAGCAGCTCGCCTTGTGGTCCGCAGGCGAAACTCGAACCCCAGAAGCGTGATCCGGCCGTGGCACCGCTGGGGTCGACCTCATGGCCGACGCGGTTCACCGCGACCAGCGGCAAACCATTGGCAATCGCATGGCCACGCTGCACGGTGATCCAGGCATCGCGCTGCCGCCGTTGCTCATCGGTACTGTCGTCGGGGTCCCAGCCAATCGCGGTGGGGTAGATCAGCAACTCGGCGCCGGCCAGCGCCATCAGCCGTGCTGCCTCAGGGTACCACTGATCCCAGCAGACCATGACGCCGAGCAGGCCGGCGCTGGTCTGGATCGGCCGAAAGGCCTGCTCCGGCCTGTTGTGGGGCAGATCACCGGGGGTGAAGTAGTACTTTTCGTAATAGCCGGGGTCATCGGGGATGTGCATCTTGCGGTAGCAGCCAGCCAGGCTGCCGTCGCGCTCCAGCACCACGGCACTGTTGTGGTAGAGACCGGCCGCGCGCCGCTCGAACAGTGAGCCGATGACGACTGCGTTCAGTTCGCGCGCCAGTTGACCCAGCGCCGTGGTCGAGGGTCCGGGAATCGGTTCGGCCCGCTCGAACTGGGCGGCCTCTTCGCTGACGCAGAAGTAGGGGCCATTGTGCAGCTCCGGCAGCACCAGCAGATCGATCTTCTCGCCGCGCAGCGGCTCCAGCAAGGTCCGGATGGCGTGCAGATTGGTGGCGGCATCCTGCTGGCAGGCACGTTGTACCAGCGCAACCTGT
>JACKOQ010000002.1:300000-499025 GCA_024234215.1 Pseudomonadales bacterium | reverse complement strand
CTCGCGCAGTAGTGAACCGGCTCCTCCTTGCG
The DNA here is from genome assembly GCA_024234215.1 of Pseudomonadales bacterium. NCBI lineage: Bacteria > Pseudomonadati > Pseudomonadota > Gammaproteobacteria > Pseudomonadales > Pseudomonadales bacterium. The sequence goes on along the minus strand of JACKOQ010000002.1, from coordinate 498,993 downwards.
CAGCCGGTCGAAGAAGGGCCACATGGTATTGGTGTGGAACAGCGCCGACTGCGCGACGTCATACTGCTCCAGTGGAATCGAATAGGGATCCTTGCCATACATGCTGCGGGGATCCTGCGCCGCCTGCTCCACGACCCGCTCAGCCACCTTGTCTACGCCTGTGCTCATCGTCGTTCTCCTCTATTGCTATGGTTATGTCGGTAACGAAACGTACTTCGGTGCGAAAATCACGCTGCGATGGATCGCTTCGACTGCTCGCCCCATCGCGGTGCTTGCCATTCTCGACTTTTTGCGCTAGCAGGGCAAGCAGCGGCCGGCGATGCTCACTCTTCGTGCGCCAGTTCCCAGACCAGATGGGCGTCGATCAGCAGTCCATAGTGGCTGTTGAGTGCCGCCGTCCGCGCCTGCAGCGCGCCTTGTCGTGCCGAAATCGCCTGACGGCGCGCCAGCAGCAGGGTCTGCAGATCGGTTTCACCCAGCGTGTAGGCACGCTCCACCAGCGCGGCATTCTGCTGCATTGCCGCTGCACCCTCACGGGCGGTCTGCCAACTGCGATAGGCGCCCTGGGCGGTGATGACGGCGCTGGCGATCTCGCTTTCGAGTTGACGCCGCTTCAGCTCGACCCGTTGCCGCGACACCTCGACCATGGCGTACGCCTGGGCATCGCGCAGCGCGCGTGATCCACCCGGAATCGGCAGGCTGAGGCTGACGCCGGCGATGCGTTCATGGCCACTCGCCTCGGAGGCGGTGAAGGCGCCGAGGGTCGGGTCGGGCAGCCGCTCGCTCCGGGCCCGGGCTGCGCGGGCCTCGTCACCCTGCAGCGCGGCCTCGGTCAGTTTCAGGGCGTCGCTCTGTTCGAGAATGCGGCGTTGCCAGAGCGCGACCGTCCCTTCGACCGGTATCGGCTCGGCCATTGGCAGCGGCTGTCGGGGAGTGGCCGGAAAGCGGGTGGAGAGCCGTGCCCAGCTCGCGGCGGCCTGGGTCTGGGCATCGTTGCTGAACACCTGCTGCGTCGCCAGCTCCGCCTGGGCCAGGCTCAGGTCGAGTTGGGCGGCGTCGCCGGCGGTGACCCGTTTGTGCACCGCTGCCTGCGCGCGCTCGACTGCGAGCAGGGCGTCAGCGGCCAGTTCACGGGTCTGCTCGGCCGCCAGCCACTCCAGCCACAGCGTCATCAGTTCACGGGCGGTTTCGTGCAGCAGCTCGCCACGGCGGGCCTGGGCAGCCTCGACAGTGGCGGCACCCAGACCGCGGTCAGCCGCGGCCTTGCCCGGCAGGCGCAGTGTCCGCTCCAGCGCCAGATGCCATTCGTCATGGGTCGGACCGCGGTCGAGGTTGCGCTGCTGACCGGTGGTGCGCAGGCTCCACTCATGGGGCGAGCGTTCGAGAATGCCAGCCTCGTGCAGCGCGACCTGCAGATCGGCCTGTGCTGCCGCCACGCCAGGATCCTGGTCGAGCAGCGGCCGCGCCAGTTCGGTGGGCAGCAGCCCGGTCATTGGCGGTGGTGCGAGTTCGGCGGCAATCATCGGTGCGATCAGGGTCAGCACCATGCCCAGCAGTGGCGCCTTCATGCGATCTCTCCGGTTTCGGTGACGGCGGTCAGCCAGTAGCGCAATCCGCTGCCGGCAAACTGTTGATGCAGGGTGTCGAGCAGCATGCGCTTGTCGGCATCGCTCAGCAGCACGGTGATGGCGATGGCCCGTGCCCGCCCCATCACCTGTTCGGATTGATCCAGCACATCGACGGTGAGTCCATGGGCGGCCATCGGCGTGCTGGTGAACAGCAGGTTCTGCGGCCAGGTCAGCAGCAGATCGAGCAGTGCTTCGGCAATCTGCGGAGGACAGAGCAGGGTCAGACAGAGTTCAGACATCGGACACCTCCGGTTTCGGCAGTGCGAAGCGCAGATAGAGGATCGGCAGCAGCATCAGCGTCAGCGCGGTGGCCGTGATCAGGCCGCCGATCACCACGATCGCCAGTGGCCGCTGGATCTCCGAACCGGGCCCGGTCGAGAACAGCAGCGGGATCAGTCCGAAGGCGGTGATCAGCGCCGTCATCAGCACCGGCCGCAGACGGCGTCTGGCGCCCTGCACCACCACCTCGGCCAGTGGCAGTCCCTCACCATGCAGCTGGTTGAAATGGCTGACCAGCACCACCCCGTTGAGCACGGCGATGCCCAGCAGCGCGATGAAGCCGACCGAGGCCGGCACCGACAGATACTCGCCGGTCAGCCAGAGCGCGACGATGCCACCCACCAGTGCGAACGGGATGTTGCTGAGAATCAGCAACGCCTGCCGCACCGAGCCGAAGGTGGAGAACAGCAGCACGAAGATCAGTGCCAGCGCCACTGGCACCACCACCGTCAGCCGGGCGGCCGCCCGCTGCTGGTTCTCGAACTGTCCGCCCCAGGTGATGCGGTAGCCACTCGGCAGCGCCACCTTCTGCGCAATCAATGCCTTGGCTTCTTCGACGAAGCTGACCAGATCGCGGCCGCTGACATTGGCGATCACCACGCTGTAACGGCTGCCCATCTCACGGTCGATCTTGACCGGCCCTGCAGCACGCTCCAGCCGGGCGACACTGGCAAGCGGCACGGTCGCGCCCTCGGCGGTGGTGATGCGCAGCGCGGCGAATTCGGCCGGCGACAGCCGCACCGCCTCGGCGCCACGCAGCACGATCGGTGTGCGCTGGTTGCCCTCGATCACGACGCCGGCACGTGCTCCTTCGATCTGGATGCGCAATGCATCCTGGATCTCCTCGACCGTGAGCCCAAGCCGCCCGGCCTGCAGGCGGTCGATCACCACCCGCAGGTACTGCACGCCATCATTCTGTACCGTGTAGACATCCTGGTTGCCGGGGATGCGCTTCAGCAGCGTTTCGATCTGTCCGGCATGGTCATTCAGTCTGGCCAGATCAGGCCCGAAGATCTTCACCGCCAGGTCGCCGCGCACGCCGATCACCATCTCCGACACCCGCATCTCGATCGGCTGGGTGAAGCTGTACTCGATGCCCGGCAGTGGGTCGAGCACCTTGCGCACCGCCTCCATCAATGCCGCCTTGTCCGGCAGATTCCACTCATCTCGCGGCTTCAGCAGCAAATAGGTGTCGGTCTGGTTCAGCCCCATCGGGTCGAGACCGATCTCGTCGGCGCCGGCACGCGCGACGATGCCGGTCACCTCGGGAATGGCCTGCATGATCGCCTGCTGGATCTTCAGGTCGAGCGCGACGCTCTGCTCCAGGCTGATCGACGGCAGCTTCTCGATGCCGACGATCAGGTCGCCCTCATCCAGCGTCGGCATGAAGCTCTTGCCGATCTGGGTATAGACCAGCGCCGCCAGCAGCAGCATCAGCAGCGCCACGGCCGCCACCAGCGGTTGTCGTCGCATGCCCCAGGCCAGAGCCGGCTCGTAGAGTGTCAACAGCTTGCGCGGCAGCCAGGGCTCTTCATGCCGCGCTTCACCGAGCAGGTAGGAGGCGAGCACCGGAATCACCGTCAGTGACAGCAGCAGCGAGGCGAGCAGCGCGAAGACGATGGTGAGCGCCACCGGTGTGAACAGTTTTCCTTCGAGCCCCTGCAATGTCAGCAGTGGCAGGAACACCGTGACGATGATCAGGATGCCGGAGGTGACCGGCACCACCACCTCGCGCACTGCCCGGTAGATGATGTGCAGCCGCGGCAACCTGCCGCCACTGGGGTCGGTGGCCAGCCGCTGCACGATGTTCTCGACCACCACCACCGCCGCGTCGACCAGCATGCCAATGGCGATCGCCAGACCGCCCAGGCTCATCAGGTTGGCCGACATGCCGAAATTGCGCATCAGGATGAAGGTGATCAGCGCCGCCAGCGGCAGCACCAGCGCCACTGTCAGCGCGGCGCGCAGGTCACCGAGGAACAGCACCAGCAGCACGACCACCAGCAGCGTTGCCTCGATCAGGGCCGAGGAGACCGTGCCCACCGCCTGGGTCACCAGTGCGGCGCGGTCGTAGAAGGTGTCGATCCGCACGCCCGGCGGCAGGCTGGGCTGCAACTCGGCGATCTTCTGCCGCACCCCTTCGACCACCTGCTGCGCGTTGGCGCCACGCAACCCCAGCACCAGCCCCTGAACCGCCTCACCCTGACCGCTGCGGGTCACCGCGCCATAACGGGTCATGGTGCCGATTCTCACCTCGGCCAGTGCGCCGAGAGGCACCGGCACCCCGGCCTTGCGGGCCACCACGATGCTGCGCAGATCCTCCAGCGTGGTGACGCTGCCCTCGCTGCGCACCAGCAGCACCTCTTCGCCCTCACCCAGCCGACCGGCACCGTCGTTGCGGTTGTTGGCCTGGATCGTCTCCTTCAGCTGACCGAGGGTCACCCCGCTGGCGGCCAGCTTGAGCGGATCGGGCACCACCTCGAAGGCACGGACCACCCCACCCAGTGCATTCACCTCGGCCACCCCCGGTACCGTGCGCAGCGCCGGGCGGATCACCCAGTCGAGCAGACTGCGCCGCTCGGTCAGCGACAGCCCCTCGCCCTCGACGGTGAACATGAACATCTCACCGAGCGGCGTGGTCACCGGTGCCATGCCGCCGGTGATTCCCGGGGGCAGACTCTCACCCAACCCCGCCAGCCGCTCGTTCACCTGTTGCCGCGCCCAGTAGATGTCGGTGCCATCCTCGAAGTCGATGGTCACATCGACCAGCCCATACTTGGTGACCGAACGCAGGATCTTGCTGTGGGGGATGCCGAGCATCTCCACCTCGATCGGCACGGCGATGCGGCTCTCGACCTCCTCCGGCGTCATGCCGGGCGCCTTCATGATCACCTTCACCTGGGTGCTGGAGACATCGGGAAAGGCATCGATCGGCAACCCGCGAAAGGCCATCCAGCCGAGGGCGGCGACCAGCAGTGTCGCCAGCAGGATGAACAGCCGCTGTGACAGCGAAAAACGGATCAGTGGCGCCAGCATCACTCACCTCCCCGGGCATCGAGCCAGGCACCCTTGAGCGCGACCACACCGCTGACGGCGATCTGTTCGCCGCTCTGCAGCAGGCCCTGCACCCGCACCTGCTGCCCGCCGCTGGCCAGAATCCGCACCGGCCGGGCCTCGAAACCCTCGGCGGTGCGCACGAACAGGCAGGCCTGATCGCCGTCGCGGGCGATGGCCGCCAGTGGCACCTCCCAACTCCCTTCGCCCTCGGCGACCGCCAGTTCGACAGCGACGAACTCGCCCGGCCGCAGTTGCTCACCACCGCGCTCGACCACGGCGTGCCAGACGAAGGTCTGGCTGTCGGCGGCCAGGATGGTTCCAGCCCGCAACAGACGGGCGGTCACCGCCTTGCCGGCCACTGTCAGCGCAGTGCCCGGCTGCCAGCGGTCGCCTTCGCTCACCGGCATCCGGATCGCCAGCCACAACGGGTCGGGCTGTGTCAGTTGCAGCAGCGCATCGGCCGCTTCGACCTGCTGTCCCGGCTGCACCTCGATCTGGCTCACCCTGCCCGCCGTGGGTGCGGTCAGCGTCAGGTTCTGCTGTGGTTTTGCGGCGCTGAGCAGCTGCTCGACCAGCGCCATTGGCAGGCCGGTTGCCTGCAACGCCATCCGCGCCTGGCCCAGCACTGCCTCGCTCTCGGCCAGTGCCGTCTGCGCCTCCTGCAACCGCCGCTGCGGGATGATGCCTTCAGCGAACAGCGCCTGCTCGCGTTGCAGGCTCTGCCGGGCCAGTCTGGCGCGGGCATCGGCCTGCAGCAGCGCTGACTGCAATGCGCCCCACTGCTCACCAGCCAGCCGCAGCAGTGGATCTCCGGCACGCACGGCTTGGTCTGGCTGCACCAGCAACTCGGTGACCATTCCTGCCAGTGGCGCGCTGATCCGCCGCGCAGCCTGTGGCGGCAGCGTCACCTCGGCCGCAAAGCGGGCCGTCACCGCGCCGCTCGATGGCGACAGCGGCTGGGTCTGGATGCCGAGTGCCTGCACCTGGCTGTCGGCGATGGTCAGGCGGATCGGTGGCTCGGCCGCATCGGCCGTGGCAAAAGAGAGACAGATGGCCAGCGCCACCCAGCGGCGCAATGGCAGCGCACCAGCGATTCTGTTGTTCATCAGAGACCTCGAATGGCTTCAGGGATCGCAACGAAGCACCGTCGACCCATTCAACCGGGTCGACGGTCCTCGGCAAGATCGACTCCGCGCGGGCGGAATCAGCTCTGGAGGAGGCCTCGCGGTGGGCGGAACGGCGACTCGGCCACTCTGGGTGGCAGCGAAAGCGGGCGAGGCGGTGAAGGGATGATGTCGGCATGGAGCGGTGCCGGCATCGGCACCGACGCATCGAGCACGGGTTCGAAATGGCTCAGTGCATGGAGCAGCCGATGCTCCAGATCACTCAATGGCTGCGGTTTCGCCGGGTCATCCGCTTTCGGCGCAAGCTGGTGCGCATGTTCGCCAGAGAGCCCGAACAGATGGCGCTCATGGTCGAGCTGATGCAGCAGCGCCCTGGAACCAGGGCTGTAGGCGCCCAGGCTCACCACCACGAAGCTGAGCAGCAGCAGGGGGATGATCGTTCGCTGGAGGCTGCGCATTGATTGGCTTGCGGGGTTTCGTCGATAGAGAGGGAATGAACCTGAACGCTCCCGGGCAAGGGGTGCGAGTACCATTTTCGGCCGGTCGCCAGTGCGGGGTCAAGCACGCTGCTGCGCCCTGCTTCGAACTGTCATATCGTCTCGAACTGGATGAGATGTCCACTCACCGTTTTCAAGGAGTCGATGTGATGAAAAGAGCACTGTTGTTGCTGCCCACACTGCTGACGGCCGCGGCCATGCCCCGGCCGCCCACACCATCGCATCACTGGATCTGATCGGCATCGGGGTGCTGAACGGCAGCAGCGGCCGCTCCGGCCTGACCGGCACGTTGGAAAACGGCCTCTGCGAATCGATATTCGGCCGCACCGCCAACAAGGGCATGGAAGGGCTCGCCATCACCCCGATGCAAGACGCTGGTCGGCTACCCGCCACAGCAACTGACTGCATGCCGGTACCGGGCGCGGTCTGGCTGCTGGATTCCGGGCTGGCGGGTTTCAACCGCCGGCAGCGTGGCTGAGCGATCTCTGTGAGGATGCGTGCATGGGTCCCGTCCCATCAACAAAATCAAAAAGCCCGGCAGAAGGCTCTGCCGGGCTTTTTGATTGATGTGCTTTGCGCTGCTCAGCTTTTCATGCGGCGGCGACGCGCAGCGGCCAAACCAGCCAGGCCCACGCCGACCAGCGCCAAGGAGGCGGGTTCAGGCACAGGATTGGGGTTTGGCGGAGGTGGAGGCGGCGAAATCCCGGGGGCAAAGGTCGATCCGCCAAAAGTGAAGTAGCTGTCGGCACTGCTACCCCCACCCAGCATCACCAGGAAGGGACTGCTGCCGACCAGGTCGAACAGGCCAAGTGGCAGGTCTATGATGCCGCGGCTGAATGGTGTGCCTGCGATGGCCGAGAATCCTGCGGTGTTCACCGCCACACCATCCAGCAGCAGACTGCCCAGGTCAGCTGTCGACGCCACCACCGATGCATAGTTCAGGTTGAACGCCTGGCTGCCCGATGGGGTTGAGAGTCGATACTCCTTCAGCCAGGTATCAGAACCCGGCACCAGCGCCATGGCGGGGTCGGTCTGCTGGCCCTGGCCACCCTTCAGATACTGGGCGACCATCACCGGCGCCGAGGCATCGACGGAGGCGCCGCTGTTTGCCGCCAGCGAAAACTCATGGAAGTCACCGACATTGGCGAGAGTCGCGACAACCACGCCATCCACCTTGACCTCGGTATTGCTGGCACTGGCGATCACGCGCACCAAATCACTCTGCGTCGCGGCGAGCGTGGCGCCTTGGGAAGCAGTGAGCAGATAGTTTTTCGACAGGCTGTTGGTCGGGATCATCTGTTCGAGCAGGTTATCGCAAAAAGCGGTACCCACCGGTACCTGCGCGCACGAGTGCCCCCCGAAGACGGCAACCGGCTTGTCGGCGCTGACCAGGGAGCCAGTGAGATTTGCGCTGCCTCCTGCGTGCTTGTAAGTTTCACCCGCATTGAGCACGACATTGATCGCCGCACCGCCTTTCGGTGTAAAGGTGACTGCCGTGTTGTCCTGGGTCGCATGAATCATGACTTGGCTGCCTTCGCCAAAGCCACCGCCCTGGCTCGACACCAGATAGTTGTTGCCCAGTGCATTGCTGTCAAAGAGGTAGGTCATGTCCGTGGTGGCGGGTGCGCGGTTGACAAAGTAACCGGCGATCGGATTGGGCGAAACCACCTGGAATCCACTGGTCTTGATCCCGGTGCCACTCTGCTGGTGGCTGTTTGGAATCGAAAGGTTAAAAAAACCATCCACGCCCAGTGCGACATTCTGGCTGAAGCCGTCCAGGTTGGAGACCGTCGCCGTCTGTCCGGATTGGCCGAACAGGAATACGGAGGCATTCGGTGGATTATAATTTTGGTTGAAATCGAAGTACAGTACGCCGGCTTCTGCAGCCAAGCTGCCCATGCCTAAAATAGCCACCATGGCCGCCAGTGGGCGTTTCAGCAGTCTGCCCTGTTTGTCTTTCGGTATCATGTTATCTGCCTCACTGATTGGTTGTGATCTGCGCTGAGCTCGTTGCTAAACTGGCAGGTTGCGCGGCATTCGTTTCGGGCAGCCTGTTCTCACTCTTTTCAGCAGGAAAGAACAATGTTGCGCCTACAATCAAAAAAGCATTTTATATGCCAATCAATCATGTTCGGATTAATTGAATTTATATCAATAAGTTAGCGTAAAACAATTTCTCTTTCCAAGTCGCCATGATTCAATTGTGTAAAATATGTTGACACTCTATGCAGGCGGGGATCGTCCTGCATCCTGCTACTCCAGATTCTGCACCTGCTCGCGCATCTGCTCCACCAGCACCTTGATCTCGACCACCGCACGGGTGATCGGCGCGGCGGTCGATTTGGCGCCCAGGGTGTTGGCCTCGCGGTTGAGCTCCTGCATGATGAAGTCGAGCCGGCGGCCGATGGCGCCCCCCTGGCGCAGCACCTCGCGGGTTTCATGCAGGTGCAGGGTCAGCCGGTCGAGCTCTTCGGCGACGTCGGACTTCTGCGCCAGCAGCAGCAGCTCCTGCTCCAGCCGCTGCGGATCGAACTGTTCACTCACTTCACGCAATCGGTTGAGCAGCCGGGCGCGCTGCTGCGCGGCGGCCTCCGGCAGATGGTGCTGGACCACGGCGACCTGCTGCCCGATGGCGTCGAGCCGCTGGCGCAGCAGTTGGCTCAAGCTGCTGCCTTCGCGGTCACGCTGGTCGCCCAGTTGCCGCAGTGTGTTTTCGAACAGCGCCAGCGCGGCGGCAGTCAACTCCTGCTGCTCGACCTGCTGCCGGCAGATGACGCCGGGCCACTGCAGCAGTTGATGCACGCTCAGTGGCGCAGCGGTGGGGAGCCGCTCCAGCAACTGCCGCTGCAAGCCAGCCAACTCTTCGAGCAACAGGCTGTTGAGCGCACTGTGCGCGGCCGTCTCATCGAGCTTGAGCGAGAGGGTGGCGTCGACCTTGCCGCGCGCCAGTTGACCGCGCAGTTGCTGCCGCAGTGGCTGCTCGATCTCCCGCACTGCTTCGGGCAGGCGCAGGCTCAGCTCCAGATAGCGGTGGTTCACCGAGCGCAGTTCCCAGGTGAGGTTGCCCCAGGCGTGGTTCGATTCGCAGCGGGCATAGGCCGTCATGCTGGCAACCATCGGTTCGGCTCCGTCGGGTTGTTGAAAGAGGGTGGGGCCGCGACTCTACGGCAGCCTCCGGTGGGGAACAAGTCCGGGCGGCCTTGGGCTTGCGTTCGGCTATAATGGCCGCCCTTTTCAGCAACGATGGCGGTACACGATGCGTCCCAGTGGTCGACAGCCCGAAGATCTGCGCCCGATCGGCATCACCCGCCACTACACCCGCCATGCCGAAGGGTCGGTGCTGGTGGAGTTCGGCGCCACCCGCGTCATCTGCACCGCCTCGGTCGAGCCGGGTGTGCCCCGGTTTTTGAAGGGCAGCGGACAGGGCTGGATCACCGCCGAGTATGGCATGTTGCCGCGCGCCACCGGCAGCCGCAACGCGCGCGAAGCCGCCCGCGGCAAGCAGGGCGGACGGACGCTGGAGATCCAGCGGCTGATCGGCCGCTCGCTGCGCGCGGCGGTCGATCTGAAGCGGCTTGGCGACTTCACCATCACGCTCGATTGCGATGTGATCGAGGCCGATGGCGGCACCCGCACCGCCTCGGTGACCGGCGCCTGCGTGGCGCTGGTCGATGCATTGCGTCATCTGCAACGCAAGAAGCTGCTGAACAGCGATCCGCTGCGCTTTCTGGTGGCGGCGGTGTCGGTCGGGGTGTGGCGCGACCGGGCGCTGCTCGATCTGGACTACGCCGAGGACTCGACCGCCGAGACCGATCTGAACGTGGTGATGTCGGAGCAGGGCGGACTGATCGACCTGCAGGGCACGGCCGAGGGGGCGCCCTTCGCCCGTGGGCAGCTCGATGCGATGCTGGGTCTGGCCGAGCGCGGCATTGCCCGGTTGATCGAACGGCAGCGGCAGGCGCTGGACGAGTGAGCCGTCGGGCGCCGCCGGCACCCTTCACAGCGGCAGCGCGTACTCGACGATCAGCGGGGCGTGGCTGGAGAAGTTCAGGCCGTAGTCGAACTGCGCGGCGACCAGCTTGCGCCGCAGGGTCGAGGTGATGAGCTGGTAGTCGACCCGCCAGGCATCGCGCAGGTGATCGGGTTTGTCCTGGGGCGGCCACCAGCTGTAGTGGCCGGCTTCGTCATTCAGCTCGCGGAAGGCATCGACGTAGCCAGCGCCATCGAGCAGGTCATCCATCCACTCACCCAGCTCGTCGGACAGGCAGTGGTTGTCCTGGGCCTCGGTCGAGTTGAGCGAGTCGATGTCAAGGTGGGCCACCTGAAAATCGCCGCAGAAGATGAACTCCCGCCGCTTGTTGCGCACCTTGCCCAGATGGTTGAGCAGCTTCTTGCGCATCTGCTGCCGCAACTGCCGATTGTGCTCATCCTGCAGCGTGACCGCCGGCAGGCAGAGCGAGACGATGCTGATCTGGTCATAGTCGACCTGCATGTAGCGCCCTTCGACATCGGCCTCCATCAGGCCGAGCCCGCGCATCACCGCCTTGGGCGGCCGCTTGCAGTAGATGGCGACGCCGCCGTGCTCTTTTTCATAGGCATCGTAAAAGTAACTGAAGTAACCGCCGGGTTGCCGCAACGGCTCGGGCAGTTCATGTTCGTGGCTGAGCGTCTGCTGCAGGCAGACCACATCGGCCTGCTGCGCGACCATCCAGTCAAAGAAACCGCGCTGGGCGGCGTTGTGCAGGCCGTCGAGATTGAAGCTGATTATTTTCATGATGGGTCGCGATCCTTGGAACCGGTATCATACCGGAGCAGCACTGCTCCATTAAACGTTGTGACCTGATCCATGCACGATTATCAACGCGACTTCATCGAATTCGCCCTGGCGCGCTCGGCGCTGAAATTCGGCACCTTCACGCTGAAGTCGGGACGCAGCAGCCCCTACTTCTTCAACATGGGTGAACTCTCGCGCGGCGCCGACCTGGCGCGGCTGGGCCACTTCTATGCCGCGGCCCTGCTGCAGAGCCAGCTCGATTGTGACCTGCTGTTCGGACCGGCCTACAAGGGCATCCCGCTGGCAGTGGCCACCGCCATCGAGCTGGCGCGGCAACATGGCCGCGACCTGCCGGTGGTGTTCAACCGCAAGGAGGCCAAGCAGCATGGCGAAGGGGGACTGCTGGTCGGCGCGCCGCTGCAGGGGCGGGTGGCGATCATCGACGACGTGATCACCGCCGGCACCGCGGCCCGTGAGGTGATCGGGATGATTCGCGCCGCCGGCGCCATCCCGGCCGGCATGGTGGTGGCGCTCGACCGCATGGAGCGCGGCAGCGGACCGCGCTCGGCGATCGAGGAGCTGCGCCAGGATGTCGGCATCGAAGTGGTGAGCATCGTCACGCTGGCAGAGCTGATCCGCTACCTCGAAGAGGCGTCCGGCCTGCGCCATCATCTGCCGCAACTGCTCGCCTACCGTGAGCAGTACGGGGTGGAGACAGGCAAAATCGGCACAATGGGATAGACTTCAAAGCATATCCATCCCTATTCACCCAGGTTCCGGTTGTCGTTGTCCATCAGACTTTCCCTTGTCCCCGCATCGCGCTGCTGCCTGTTCGGCCTGCTGGCGTCGGTTCTCTTCGCCACCGATTTGCCGGCTGCCAACGAGGGCGGCCGGCTGCTCTATCGCTACCGGAACGAGCAGGGGGTGATGGTGCTGAGCGAGCAGATTCCACCCGAACAGGTGGGGCAGGAGTACAGCGTGCTGACGCCGAGTGGCCGGGTGATCAAGGTGGTGCCCAAGACGCTGTCGAAAGAGGAGGCCGAACGTCGTCAGGTGGAGCTGGAGCAGCAGAAACAGCAGCAGGAGTATGACCGCTCGCTGCTCAACCGCTACAGCTCGGTCCGTGACATCGAGGCCGCGCGGCAGCGCAAGGTGACCGAGATCGACGCCCGCCAGGCACTGGAGTCGCACAACCGCACCGCATTGCAGCGTGAGCTGGACCGGCAACTGTCACAGGCGGCCCAGCTCGAGCTGAATGGCCAGCCGGTGTCGCAACTGGCGCGGGACAACATCGACAACATCCGCCTGCAACTGAGTGAGATTGACCGCAAGATCGAGTTCCTGCGCAACGAGAGCCAGCGCGTGCGCAGCGACTTCGACCGCGATATCGCCCGCTTTCAGCAACTCACCCGCAAGAGCGGTGAGGGTGAACATCCCAACCCCGGGACGGATCGGTCGCCCTAGCTCGCACCGACGAAACAGGCTGACTCCAATGCCTGCCACTGCTGCTCCCAGTGGCGGGTCGGCTTCAGTTCAAAACCGCTGCGCACGAAACGGGCGATCTGCCCTTCGGCCTGCGCCAGCAGCAGGGCGGCAGTGGCCCCCTGCGGCAGTGTGGTTTTCAGCCCCTCGTTCAGTTCGGCATCACGCAGCATCCTGCGCAGCTCCGTCTCCAGCCGTTCGAACAGCTGTCGCGTGCGCAGCCGCAGCCGGTGGGTCTCATCCATCAATCCGTCGCCATTGAGCAGCGTGGTGATGCCGGGGTTGCGCTCACAGAACAGCAGCAGCAGGGTCAGCAGCTGCCGGCAGCGGTCGGTGCCGGCCGGAATCTCGTTGTGGATGCGCTGAATGCGGGAGAAGAGGCTCTCTTCGACGAATTCGATCAGCGCCTCGAACATCTTCGCCTTGGAGGGAAAGTGGCGGTAGAGCGCCGCCTCGGAGATTCCCAGCTCGGCGGCCAGCAGTGCGGTGGTGATCCGGTGGCCGGGCCGTGCCTCCAGCATCCTTGCCAGGGTCTCCAGAATCTGCTCGCGGCGCGACTGCCGCTGTTCGCGGGCCTGGCGATCGAGCATGCCGTTCAGCCCGCCACCGGTTGCGCACCGCGGATCAGGGTGCCGATGCCCTGGTCGGTCAGCAGCTCCAGCAGCACCGCGTGTGGCAGCCGGCCATCGATGATGTGGGCCGAGCGGACGCCGCCCTTCACCGCATCGAGGGCGCAGCGAATCTTCGGCAACATGCCGCCATGGATGGTGCCATCGGCGATCAGCGCATCGACCTCTGCGGTCGAGAGTCCGGTCAGCACCTTGCCATCACGGTCGGTCAGCCCGCTGACATTGGTCAGCAGAATCAGCTTTTCGGCCTGCAACGCCTCGGCGATCCGGCCGGCCACCAGATCGGCGTTGATGTTGTAGGCGGTGCCATCGTCACCCACCCCGATCGGCGCGACCACCGGAATGAAGTGGCTGTTGACCAGCATGTCGATCAGCGCGGTGTTGACCTCGGCCACCTCGCCGACCTGGCCCAGATCGACCGGTTCGGCGCTGCCCTGGCGGGTGGCGTGCAGCTTGCGCGCCCGCAGCAGCTGGCCATCCTTGCCGGTGAGTCCGATCGCCCGACCGCCACAGCGGTTGATGGTGTTGACCACCTCCTTGTTGACGCTGCCGCCCAGCACCATCTCCACCACCTCCATGGTGCGGCTGTCGGTCACCCGCATGCCGTCGATGAAGCGTGATTCGATGCCGAGCTGATCGAGCAGCCGGTTGATCTGCGGGCCGCCGCCATGCACCACCACCGGGTTCATGCCGACCAGTTTCATCAGCACGATGTCGCGGGCGAAGCCCTGCATCAGCGGGTCATCGGTCATCGCATTGCCACCGTACTTGACCACCATGGTCTTGCCGGAGAAGCGTTGGATGTAGGGCAGCGCCTCGGTCAATACCTGGGCGACACTGTGGGCAGATTCAGCAGTGATGGACATGGCAATGGTCTTGGAAGTTGAGGGTCGGGCGTGGTCAGAAACCGGGGTCGAGTCGGGGGGCGAGCTGTTGCAACTGGGCGCGGAACAGCGCCATGATCCGTTGCAGGCTGCTGTTGTCCTGCGCCTCGAAGCGCAGCGTCAGCGCCGGGGTGGTGTTGGAGGCGCGCACCAGCCCCCAGCCATCCGGATAGTCGACCCGTATGCCATCGAGGGTGGTGACGATGCCATCCTCGAACTGCCCTTCACTGATCAGACGATCGATCAGCGCGAACTTCTCCGACTCGCCCACTTCGATCAGCAGCTCCGGGGTGGTCACGCTGGCCGGCAGCAGCGACAGCAGATGGTCGAGATCCTCCAGCTCACCGCTCAGCAGTTCGATCAGCCGGGCAGCGGCGTAGAGGCCATCATCGAAGCCATACCAGCGGTCATGGAAGAAGAGGTGGCCGCTCAGCTCGCCGCCCAGCACCGCGCCGGTTTCGCGCATCTTCGCCTTCATCAGCGAATGGCCGCTCTTCCACATCACCGGCCGGCCGCCGGCCTCGCTGATCACGCGGTTGAGGTGGCGGCTCGACTTGATGTCGAACAGCACATCGGCGCCGGGATTGCGCACCAGCACCTCGCGGGCGAACAGCATCAGCAACTGGTCGGCGGGGACCACCTTGCCGCTGCCGGTCACGGCGATCAACCGGTCGCCATCGCCGTCGAAGGCGAGCCCCAGCGGAATTCGCTCACGCTGCACGGTCTCGATCAGCGCCTGAAGATTCCTGGGCTGACTGGGGTCGGGCAGGTGGTTGGGGAAGCGGCCATCCACCTCGCAGAACAGCGGCGTCACCTCGCAGCCGAGCGCCGCCAGCAGCCGGGGCGCGTAGCGGCCGGCGATGCCGTTGCCGCAATCGACCGCCACCGGCAGCGGATCGGAGAGCAGCGCGATGTCCTCGACGATCCGCTCGAAGTAGCTGTCGCTGATGTCGAGCTGTGAGACGCTGCCGGCCCCGCTCATCAGGTCGCCTTCGATGATGCGCTGGTGCAGCGCGGTGATGTCGGCGCCATGCAGCGCCTGGCGCTCCATCACCACCTTGAGGCCGTTGTAGTGGGGCGGATTGTGGCTGCCGGTCACCATCACGCCGGTGCCGCTGTCGAGCAGATGGGTGGCGAAGTAGAGCATCGGCGTCGTCACCTCGCCGATGTCGAGCACCTCTCTTCCGGCGGCGAGCAGCCCCTGGATCAGCGCCGCGCTCAGTTCTGGACTGCTGAGCCGTCCGTCACGGCCGACGATCACCTTCTCCTCGCCGCGCATGTAGGCTTCACTGCCGATCGCCTGACCGATCAGGCGCACATCGTCGGCCGAGAGGTTTTCGCCCACCTTGCCGCGGATGTCGTAGGCGCGAAAGATCTCCGCTGCCGGTGCGGCCAGCAGCGGTGTGGTGGCGGGTCTGGCGGGCGGCGTTGCCGGATGACGCGATGCAGCGGGTCTCGCCCTGACTGCAGCGGTTTTGTCACCGTTGTCGAGCAGACCGACCTGCAGCGCGGCGCTGGAGAGCAGCGTCTCGTCCGCTGGTACTGCGACCGCCGTGGCTGGTTCGGACGTGACCGATTGCCGGGGCGGTTCGGCGCTGGCCGGTTGTGTGCGCTGCTGTTCGGCAAACAGCCGGCTCATCACGGTGGCCAGCGTGGTGAACAGCGGCAGACTGAAGCGGGGCGTGGCCGCGGCATGGCTGGCGAAACGCTCCATCAGCAGCCGCTCGAAGGTGGTGGCATCGCCGACGAGCTGGCGGCCGCGCAGCCAGTCGATCAGCAGGGTGCCCAGCAGCAGCAGCAGCGCCACGCCGGCCATCACTTCATGGAGCAGCCAGCGCAGCGCAGCGGAAGCGACGCTGGCCGGAGTGCCGGAAAAATCGAGCTGCCACAAGGGGTTGCTGGTGGGGAGGGTGAGCCGCTCACCGCCGGCATCGTTGCCCTGCTCCAGCAGCTTCTGCTCGGTGACACCGGGAATGCGCTGGCGCAGCACCACCTTGCCCAGATCGGCATCGATGCGGCTGAGCGCCTGGTTCAGCAACCGTGGATCCTGGCTGACCACCACAGTGCCCAAGCGTTGCCGGGTGGCGGGATCGACCACCGCCTCGACCAGATGCAACTGCGGCCGCTGCGGTTGCGGATGCAGCTGCGGGGCCACGGCTTCGCCCGCTTCACTGCGGTGGATCATCTCCAGCAGCGCGAAGCCGATCGCCGCCTGTGGCTGATGTTGATTCTGCTCGAGGGCCTGCCCCAGCGGCACCACGATGACGCGCTCGCACAGCGGCAGCAGTTGGCAGCCTTGCCCGCTCAACTGCTCCAGCATCGCTGCATCATTTGCCTGCAGCGCACTGATCAATTGCGGTTGCTGGGCCAGTTGCTGTGCGGATTGCTGCAGGCCATGCAGCGTCTGATTGATCGCCTGCTGATAACGCCCGGCCACCTGCTCGCTGACCAGCCGCCCCTGCTGTCGGGCAATCGGCTCAATCAGCCAGTGATCGAGCAGCAGGGCGGCGCCGACCACTGCCAGCAGTTGCCACAGCAGCAGGCCCCAGCGCCAGCCACCGCCACCCGGCGTGATGCGGGTGGCGGTCTGCCCGGCCGCCGCCTCGCCGGAGGGCTGCGCGGGTGCCGTTGCGCTTCGCCGTAACTTCATGCTGGATACCCTGAGGAGAAGATCACTGCTGTCCGGTGTGACCAAAACCACCCTCGGACCGGGCCGTGGGTGGGAATTCGCTGACCAGCTCCCACTGCGTCTGCACCACTGGCACGATCACCAGTTGCGCGATCCGCTCGCCGGGGCTGATCACAAAGGGCTGCGCCGAGCGGTTCCAGCAGGAGATCAGCAGCTCCCCCTGATAGTCGGAGTCGATCAGCCCGGTGAGGTTGCCGAGCACGATGCCATGTCGGTGGCCGAGGCCGGAGCGCGGCAGGATCAGCGCGGCCAGCTGCGGATCGGCCAGATGGATCGCCAACCCTGTGGGAATCAGCTCGCTGGCACCGGGCAGCAGCGTCAGCGGCGCATCGAGCAGGGCACGCAGATCCATGCCGGCCGAACCGCTGGTGGCGTGTGCCGGCAGCGGAATCTCGCTGCCGAGGCGTGGGTCGAGCACCCTGATCTGTACCGGTTTCACTGTGGACGTGTCTGATAGAGCCGGTGGATGTGGCCGATCAATTCATGGGCGAGCCGCCCCTTGGCAAGGCAGGGCAACTCCAGTTCTCCCGCTGCCGAGACCAGCGTCACCTGATTCTGGTCGCTGTTGAAGCCGATGCGGCTGTCGGAGACATCGTTGGCGATCACCAGATCGAGCTTCTTGTCGATCAGTTTAGCCCGTGCATGGGCCAGCAGCTGCTCGGTCTCGGCGGCAAAGCCGACCGTGAAGGGTCGTGGCGTCTGGCGGGCGACCGTGGCGACGATGTCGGGGTTGCGCACCAGCGTCAGGGTCAGACTCTCCTCACCCTGGCGCTTCTTGATCTTTTGCATGGCCGCCTGCTGCGGCCGGTAGTCCGCCACCGCGGCGGTGGCGATGAACAGCGCGCAGCCGTCGAGCTCGGCCAGCGTGGCATCGAGCATCTGGCAGGCGGTGGTGACATCGACATGGCGCACCCCTTCCGGGGTCGCCAGCATGGTCGGGCCGCTGATCAGCACCACCTCGGCACCGGCCTCGGCGGCGGCGCTGGCCAGCGCATAGCCCATCTTGCCCGAGCTGTGGTTGCTGATGTAACGCACCGGGTCGATCGCCTCGCGGGTCGGCCCGGCCGTCACCACCACCTTCAGGCCGGTCAGCAGGCCACTTTCAAACGACTCCGCCGCCGACCGCAGCAGCTCATCCACTTCGATCATGCGGCCCGGACCGCTCTCGCCGCAGGCCTGCTCCCCTTCGGCCGGTCCCCAGATGGCGACGTTGCGACCACGCAACAGGGCGATGTTGTGCTGGGTTGATGCCGCCTGCCACATCGCCTGGTTCATGGCGGGCGCCACCGCAATGGGGGCCCGGGTGGCCAGACAGAGTGTGGCCAGCAGGTCATCACCCTGACCCTGCGCCAGTCGCGCCAGAAAATCGGCCGACGCCGGCGCGATCAGCACCAGATCGGCCCAGCGTGCCAGCTCGATGTGGCCCATCGCCGCTTCGGCCGCCGGGTCGAGCAGGTCGGTGTGAACCGGATGGCCCGAGAGCGCCTGCAGCGTGAGCGGGGTGATGAATTCACGGGCGGCCGCGGTCATCACCACCCGCACCTGCGCGCCAGCCTTCTTCAATCCGCGGGTCAGTTCGGCGCTCTTGTAGGCGGCGATGCCACCGGTGATGCCGAGCAGGATCTGCTTGCCGCGCAGCCGTTGCATGTATGTTCCCTGACTCTCGCTGAAGATGGGTGACCGCTTCGCCAACCGCAAAACGCGGCGGTAAGATACCACCGTGACCGGTTTTTATCATGGCATGATGCCGCAATCCAACCCGAAGAACGGCGATGACCGCTCCCGCAACCATCGGTTCCGCGCCGGCAGCAGCCCTTGGCATCGCGACGCCCCAGCTGCGGCGCGCGCTGCCATGATGCGGCTGCGGCAGCGGGTGAAGTGGCTGCTGCTGCCACCGGGCCTCAATCTGCTGCTGGTGTCGATCGGTCTGCTGCTCTGGCCAGGCTGGCCGATTGCCGGCCTTCTGCTGGTCGCGCTTTCGCTGCTGTTGTTGCTGCTGTTCAGTTCGGGCTCCATCGTGCGGCGCTGGCAGCGGCGCTGGTCGCTGCCGACCCGTCTGGCCGGTGCCGGGGCGGCGCGGCCGCCAGCCGCCATCGTCATTCTCGGCGCGGGCCGCCGTCATCGGCGCAGTGGTGACTGCCTGACCCGGCTCGGCATCGAGCGGTTGCACCGTGGTGCGGCGCTGGCGCGCAGCAGTGGCCTGCCGCTGCTGCTGAGCGGTGGCCGGGCCGGGGCAGCGTCCTCGCAGCCGAGTGAAGCGGCCCTGATGCAGGACTATCTCGTCCAGCAGCTCGGCCTCACGCCGCAGTGGCTGGAGCAGCAGTCACGCACCACCTGGGAGAATGCCCGGATGAGCACGCCGCTGCTGGCTGACCAGCAGATCGACGCGATCTATCTGGTCAGCCATGGCTGGCACCTGCGGCGCGCCTGCCTGGCCTTCGCGCAGGACGGCATGATGATCTGGCCGGTGGCGGTCGAGCCGCGCGCCGTCGAGGTTCAGGCGCTGCGCAGTGGCTGGCCGAGCCGGACCGCCCTGCGGCTCAGCCTCTATCTGCTGCACGAACTGCTCGGCTATCTCTGGTACCGCCGCCTCGCGCGCCGGTACAGCGCCGCTGCCAGCGTGGTCAGGCCGACGCCGAGCAGCGGCCAGTCGCCGAAGCGGTGATAGGGGGTCTCTCCGGCGGTCAGTACGACCTCGCCATGCAGACTCTGTGCGACGAAGCGCTCACTTTGCAGCAGCAGTCTCCCCCGATGGTCGATCAGCGCCGAGATGCCATCGTTGGTGGCGCGCAGCAGCGGTCGGCCATTTTCGGCGGCACGCAGCCGGGCGATCTCCAGATGTTGCCAGGGGCCGAAGCTGTCGCCGAACCAGGCATCGTTGCTGACCGTCAGCAGAAGGTCCGCCGGCTGAGCCCGGGCCAGATCGGCATAGGCCACTTCGTAGCAGATCAGCGGCAGGATGCGCCAGCCCTTGGTGGTGCTGATCGGCGGTTGACCGGCCGCTCCCGCTGTGAAGTCGGACATCGGCAGATCGAAGAAGGCGATCAGTCCGCGCAGCCAGCGCTCCAGCGGGACATACTCGCCAAAGGGCACCAGCCGCTGCTTGTGGTAGAGCCCCTCGCCGTTGCCGAGCGCAATCAGGCTGTTGTGGGCAACGAAGCCGCTGCCCTGCGCTGCCATCGTCATGAACGGGATGCCCAGCAGCAGCGCGCTGCCGCTCTGCTCGGCGCGCTGACCCGCCTGCGCCAGATAATCCTGCGCCTGATGAAAGAACAGCGGTACGGCTGCCTCGGGCCAGAGCAGCAGGTCGACGCCCCACAGCGGCGCGCTGAGCTGATCGAGCCGCTCCAGCGTCGCCTGCCGCTGCTCGGGGGTCCATTTGAGATCCTGCGGAATGTTCGGCTGCACCAGCCCGACGGTGACGCGGCTCTGTGGCAATGGTCGGGTCCACGCCTGCTGTTGCGACCAGAGTCCTGCGCCACTGATCAGCAGCAGTCCCAGCAGTGGCCAGCCCCAGTGCAGGCTGCCGCGCAGCGCCTGCACTGCAACCGCTGCCAGCAGTGCCAGCAGATAGCTGCCACCCAGCACCCCCAGCAGCGGCAGCCAGCCGGCCCATGGCGTATCCAGCACGGCCGTGCCGAGCTGCAACCAGGGGAACCCGGTCAACAGCCAGCCGCGCAGCCACTCGATGGCCACCCACAGCAGCGGAAAGAGGGTCAACGCAGCACCTGGAACATGGCGGCTCAGATGGGCCAGCAGCCAGGCCAGCAGCGTCGGATAGAGCGCCATGGCCGCCACGAACAGCAGCGTCAGCAGCGCCGCCAGCACCACCGGCGCATGGCCATAGAGGTGGATGCTGACGAAGACCCAGGAGACGCCAAGACCAAAGCTGCCAAGGCCGAACAGCAGGCCACGCCAGGCGGCGCGGCGCGGCGTGGCGTCCAGCAGGGTCCACAGCCACAATGCCGGACTGAGCAGCGCCAGTGGCCGCCACGCCAGTGGCGCCAATGCCAGCGGCAGCAGCAGGCCGGCGATCAGCGCCAGCGCATCACCCCGCAGCGGCTGGCGGTCGGGATCGAGTGCGCGAATCACTCGCTGCCCGCGGTACGGTGCACCCGGAGCAGGCGGATACGGCGGTGGTCGGCGTTGAGCACCTTGAAGGTGAGCTCATCGATGGTGATGCTCTCGTTGCGCTTCGGCAGCCGGCCGAAGGCCTGAATGACGATGCCGCCGATGGTGTCGAACTCATCCTCGTCGAAGCGGGTGGCGAAGCGGGCATTGAAGTCGCTGACCGGGGTGATCGCCTTGACCACGAAGGTCTGCTGGTCGTACTGCTTGATGAAGTTCTCGTCGTCGATGTCATGCTCATCCTCGATCTCGCCGACGATCTGCTCCAGCACATCCTCGATGGTGACGACGCCCGCCATGCCGCCATACTCATCCACCACCACCGCCATGTGGTTGCGGTTGGCGCGGAACTCCCGCAGCAGCACGTTGAGCCGCTTGCTCTCGGGCACGAAGACCGGCGGGCGCAGATACTCCTTGATCGAGAAGTAACCCCGGCCGCTGCCGCTCAGCAGCAGCGGCAGCAGATCCTTGGCCAGCAGGATGCCGATCACCTCGTCCGGTGAGTCGATCACCGGAAACCGGGAGTGGGCCGATTCGATCACCTTGGGCAGAAACTGCTCCAGCTGCTCGTCGGCATCGATGCTGACCACCTGTGCACGTGGAATCATGATGTCGCGCACCTGCATCTCGGCGACCTGCAACGCCCCTTCGATGATGCCGACGGCATCGGCATCCAGCTCGTTGCGCTGCTCGGCGGCATGCAGATGTTCGAGCAGGGTGGTGCGCCCGGGCGGGGTGTAGCCCAGCAGCCTGAGCAGACGCGGCAGCAGTGGTTCGGCGGCCTCCTTGGCGGAGCGGTTCATGGTGTCGACTCGATGTGGCGGCTTTGATAGGGGTTGGCGATTCGCAGGCTGCGGAGCAGTTCGATCTCGAGCTGCTCCATCCGCTGGGCTTCGGCGTCATTCTGATGGTCATGGCCACACAGGTGCAGTGCGCCATGGATGACGATGTGCGCCCAGTGTGCCCGCGGTGACTTGCCCTGCTCGCGCGCCTCGCGCTCCACCACCGGCGCGCAGATGACCAGATCACCGAGAAAGTCGGCCTGCACCCCCTCCGGCAGCGGACTGGGGAAGGCGAGCACATTGGTCGGGCCCGGCTTGCCGCGGTACTGCTGGTTCAGTTCGGCGCTCTCGGCCTCGTCGACCAGCCGCAGCGTCAGCTGCGCACGGTCGCGGTGGGGTGTCAGGGCGCGCAGCAGCCAGCGGCGCAGGGTCGGGCGGCTGGGCGGGGTCAGCGTGGTGGCCCGTTGCAGGTCGAGCTGAAGTTTCATCCGGTGACCGAGCGGCGACTGCCCTCATCCTCATCGGTCTGCAGGCGGTCGTAGGCTTCGACGATCTTCTGCACCAGTGGATGGCGCACCACATCCTTTGAGTCGAACCGGGTGAAACTGACGCCGGCGATGCCCTGCAGAATCTGCACCGCCTGCCACAGTCCGGAGCGGACACCGCGCGGCAGGTCGGTCTGGGTCAGGTCACCGGTGACCACCACGGTGGAGCCGAAACCGATGCGGGTCAGGAACATCTTCATCTGCTCGCCGGTGGTGTTCTGCCCCTCGTCGAGGATGATGAAGGCGTTGTTCAGTGTGCGGCCACGCATGAAGGCCAGCGGCGCCACCTCGATGACATTGCGCTCGATCAGCTTGCCGACCCGCTCGAAGCCCATCATTTCATAGAGGGCGTCATAGAGCGGCCGCAGGTAGGGGTCGATCTTGCTGGCCAGATCGCCGGGCAGAAAGCCGAGCTTTTCACCGGCCTCGACCGCCGGGCGCACCAGCAGGATGCGGCCGACCCGCTCCTCCTCCAAGGCCCTGACCGCGCAGGCGACGGCGAGAAAGGTCTTGCCGGTGCCGGCAGGACCCAGGCCGAAGTTGATGTCATGCTCATCAATGGCGCGGACATAGAGCTGCTGGTTGCTGCCACGCGGCTTGACCGCCAGGCGCGGCGTGCGGATCAGCAGGTTTCTTGGCGCAACGGTCTCGACGGCGCTCTGGTTGAGTGCTTCCAAGCTGGACTCCTGCAGGTGAAGGTGGAGCAGATCGGGGGTCATTTCGGTGCCGCGGGCGGTCTCTGCGTAGAGCTGCTGCAACAGCCGCTGTGCGGTCGACACCGACTGGGAACTGCCCAGCAGTTTGAACTCGTTGCCGCGGTTGTGAATTTCGATGTCCAGTCGCTGTTCGATGTGGCGAAGGTTGGCGTCGAGCTGACCGCACAGGCTCGCCAGCCGGCGGGCGTTGTCGGGCTCAAGCAGAAGCTGGCGGATTTCCAGTTGGCTGTTCAAGATGGCGGTGGGCAACCCCGTGACTCAGGCGGATGGCTTCAAGCATATACGCTGCACGGTGACCGAGAAAAGTCCTTTTTGATGACAATGTCATGGCGATGCGGCCCGTTCAGAGCAGCTGCCCGCGCAGCGAATTGGGCAGCACCTCGACGATCTCCACGTTGGCCATCCGGCCGATCAGACCGACATCGCTGGCCGGGAAGTTGACCACCCGGTTGTTGCCGGTGCGGCCGCAGAGCTCTCCCTCCCCCCGCTTGGCCGGCCCACTGACCAGAATCGACTGTTGGCTGCCGAGCATCGCGGCGCTGATCGCCTGGGCCTGCTGATTGATCAGCGCCTGCAGCCGCGCCAGACGCTCGCCCTTGACCTCCAGCGGCACCGAGTCGGGCAGTTCGGCGGCCGGCGTGCCGGGACGCGGGCTGTAGATGAAGCTGAATGACTGATCGAAGCCGACCTGGCGAATCAGGTCGAGCGTGGCCTCGAAGTCGGCCTCCTCCTCGCCGGGGAAGCCGACGATGAAGTCGGAGGAGAGCTGAATGGTCGGGCAGGCCGCCTTCAGCCGGTCGATGATGGCCAGATAGTCGGCCGCCGTGTAGTTGCGCTTCATCCGCGCCAGGATGCGGTCGGAGCCGCTCTGCACCGGCAGGTGCAGATGAGGAGCCAGCTTGGGCAGTGTCGCGTAGGCGGCGATCAGGCTGTCGCTCATCTCCAGCGGATGTGAGGTGGTGAAGCGGATGCGCTCGATGCCGTCGATGGCGGCAACGTAGTGCAGCAGCTCGGCCAGATCGGCCAACTCGCCCTGGTGGGTGCGGCCGCGGTAGGCATTGACGTTCTGGCCCAGCAGCGTGACCTCGCGCACGCCCTGCTGCGCCAGATGGAACACCTCGGCCACCACGTCGTCGAACGGCCGGCTGATCTCCTCGCCGCGGGTGTAGGGGACGACGCAGAACGAGCAGTACTTGCTGCACCCCTCCATGATCGAGACCGAGGCGGTCGGCCCATTGGCGCCGGGATCGGGCAGCAGGTCGAACTTCTCGATCTCGGGGAAACTGACATCGACCACCGGCAGCAGCGCCCTGCGCTGCCGGTCGATCATCTCCGGCAATCGATGCAGTGTCTGCGGGCCGAACACCAGGTCGACATGGGGTGCCCGCTTGCGCAGTGCCGCGCCCTCCTGGCTGGCGACGCAGCCACCGACGCCAATGATCAGCTCGGGTCGTTGCTGCTTCAGCCGTTTCCAGCGGCCCAGTTGATGAAAGACCTTCTCTTCGGCCTTCTCGCGGATCGAACAGGTGTTGAGCAGCAGCACATCGGCCTCTTCGGGATTGCTGGTCAGCTCGAGCTGATGGCTGGCGGCGAGCAGATCGCCCATGCGGGACGAGTCGTACTCGTTCATCTGACAGCCGTGGGTCTGAATGTACAGCTTCTTGTTCATCACCGGCCGGGTTCGTCAAAAAAAGGGGCCGCGACCCGCCATTGCGGCAGGTCGCGGCCTGGGGTCGATCAAAGCGACATCGACAGCAGCGTGCGCGCCACTTCACCCGCCTTCATCGCCTTGAGGGCTTCGTTCACTTCGCTGAGTGGGCGCACCTGCGAGACCAGCGGGTCGAGCTGGATCTTGCCTTCCATGTAGAGGTCGACCAACCGGGGAATGTCGACGTGGACCTGGCTCGAACCGTAGAAGGAGCCGACCAGACGCTTCTCCTGCAGGAAGTCGCCGAGCGGAATCTCGGCCACGCGGCCGAAGCCGACACCCACCACCACCGCGGTGCCGCCCGGGCGGATCATCGCGAAGGCCTGCTGTGCGGTGACCGGCAGACCGATCACCTCGAAGGCGTAGTCGAGGTAGGGGCTGATCTCCTTCACCTTGGCCACCGGATCACCCTCGCCGGCGGCGACGCAGTGGGTGGCACCGAATTCACGCGCCATCTCCAGCTTGTTCGGCAGCAGATCGACCGCGATGATGCGGTGTGCACCAGCCAGCTTGGCGCCCTGGATGACGTTGAGGCCGACGCCGCCGCAACCGATCACCGCGACATCGCTGCCCGGCTCCACCTTGGCGGTGTGGATGGCGGCACCGATGCCGGTCATCACACCGCAGCCGATCAGGCTCACCTTGTCGAGTGGAGCATCCTTGCGGATCTTCACCATGCTGGTCTCCGGCAGCAGCACCTGATGGGCCCAGCCACCGACCGAGACGCCCTGCACGATCGGCACGCCATTCTGCTTCAGGCGCGGACGCGGGCCGGTCACCTGCCGATCGGGCAGGTCGGCGTTGGCGCAGAGCTGGCGCATCCCTTTCACACAGTAGAAACACTTGCCGCAGGCGCCACGGAAGGCGACGATGACATGGTCGCCCGCTGCCACGCTGGTCACATCCTTGCCCACCGCACGCACGACGCCGGCGGCTTCGTGGCCCAGCACCATCGGGACCGGCGGCTGCGCCATCATGCCCATCACATGCAGGTCACTGTGGCAGACACCACAGGCATTCAGATCGACCAGAACTTCACTGCCTTCGGGCGCGTCGATCTCGATCTCCTCGACGACGATCGGCTTGTCACTGCCACGGTAAAGGGCTGCTTTCATCGGATTTCTCCTTGGTTATTATGTCGTTGAATCAATGAAGGAACAAAGGAACGGTTGGTTTGGAAACTATATCATATCAGGCTGACTTGAACGGTTGCAGCGCGGCGGCACCTGCTGCTGATCGCCACGGCGGCACTTCGTCGATGTCACCCCCTCCGGTGCGCCAATGGCAGGCCCGGCTCGACATCCATCTGAACCGCCAGGGCGCCCGCACCGTGCTGGCCGCGCACCGGCACAGCGGGCCACTGCGGCTGCAACGGCCGTTCTACCCCGAGGGCAGTGCGGTCTGTCATCTCTGCCTGCTGCATCCGCCGGGCGGGCTGGTGATGGGCGATGAGCTGTCGACCACGCTCACGCTCGAAGCCGCTGCCGAAGCCGTGGTGACCACGCCGTCGGCGGGCAAGTTCTATGGCGTCGGTGACGGCCCGGCACAGCGGCAATGCATCGAGCTGAATGTCGGCGAGCAGGCCACGCTGGAGTGGCTGCCGCAGGAGAACATCTACTACGCCGGCGCCAATGCCCAAACTCGCACCCGGGTCAGGCTGGCGGCCGGTGCCAGTTTCGTTGGCTGGGAGATCATCTGCCTGGGTCGCCCGGCGGCCAATGCACCCTTTGTCGCCGGCCGCCTCGATCAGCAGTGGGAGCTGTGGCGCGACGAGCGGCCGCTCTTCATCGAACGGCTGCGGCTGGCGGCCGATGATCCGCTCGTCACCCACCGCAGCGGGCTGCAGGGGCTGCCGGTCTGCGGCACCCTGATTGCTACCTTCCCCGAACATCTGCCGCTGCCGGCGTGGCAGGCGCAGTGGCACCAGGATGACAGCCCGATCGTGCTGACCCGCATCGACGAACTGCTGGTGGCACGCTATCTTGGTCACTCGACCGAACAGGCCCGACTGCTGTTCGGGGCGCTCTGGCAGGCCGTGCGGCCACTGCTGCCCAGCGGACGCACGGCGCTGCCGCCAAGAATCTGGAACTGCTGACACCCTCTTGTCTTCCCCTCCTCGATGAAAGCAGACTGGTCAGTGTGCACGATCCGGCACTGTGATTTCTTTCAAAAAACTTGAAGGGCGGCAATCATCTTCGATGCGCCTTGCATGGCCGAGCCATCTTTTGACAACTTGTTTACGCAGAGGCACATATTGTCCACATCACTGTGGTCAATCATGAGGAGGCTGCGATGGATGTGGTTTGGATGGCAGTAATGACCATTCTGCTTGGTCTCACGCTGGGTCTGCTGGCAGCCTGCGCGCGCCTGCCCGGAGCGGCGCGGTGAATGCCCTCTACCTGATCGGCGGTCTGATCGCGCTGGCGCTCGCCGGGTATCTGGTCTACGCGCTGCTGCGCGCGGAGGAGTTCTGACATGACCGGGCAATCCTGGGGACTCCTGCTGCTGTTCCTCGCGGTGCTGCTGGCGACCGTGAAGCCGCTCGGCCTGTATCTCGCCAGGCTCATGGAAGCGCCGCGCTGGCGGCCGCTCGCGCGCTGCGAGGCCGCAGTGTTCCGGCTGAGCGGCATCGAAGGCGAGATGGGCTGGCGACAGTACCCGCCGCAGTGCTGGTGTTCAGCCTGATCGGTGCGCTCGCGGTGTACGCATTGCAGCGCCTGCAGGCGTGGCTGCCGCTGAATCCGCAGGGCTTCGCCAACGTCACGCCCGATTCGAGCTTCAACACCGCGGTGAGCTTCGTCACCAATACCAACTGGCAGGGTTACGGCGGCGAGACGACGCTGAGCTATCTGACGCAGATGCTGGGGCTCGCGGTGCAGAACTTCCTGTCCGCCGCCACCGGCATCGCGGTGGCGTTCGCGCTGATCCGCGGCTTTGCGCGCCATTCCGCGCAGACCATCGGCAATTTTTGGGCGGATCTTTATCGCATCACCGCCTATCTGCTGCTGCCGCTGGCGTTCGTGCTGGCGCTCGCGTTCGTGAGTCAGGGCGTGGTGCAGAACTTCGCGGCCTACCAGGATGTGACCACGCTCGAAACCACGGCCTACGATGCCCCCAGGCTCGACGCCGCCGGCCAGCCGTTGGTGGATGCTACCGGCAAGCCGGTGACCGAGCCCGCGACCACACAAACCCAGACCCTGCCCATGGGCCCGGCGGCCTCGCAGATCGCCATCAAGCAGCTCGGCACCAACGGCGGCGGCTTCTTCAACGTCAACTCGGCGCACCCGTACGAGAACCCGACGCCGCTCGCGAATTTCCTCGAGATGTTGGCGATC
Source organism: Pseudomonadales bacterium (assembly GCA_024234215.1). Classification (NCBI taxonomy): domain Bacteria; kingdom Pseudomonadati; phylum Pseudomonadota; class Gammaproteobacteria; order Pseudomonadales; species Pseudomonadales bacterium. The sequence continues at coordinate 470,736 of JACKOQ010000002.1, read as the reverse complement.
CTGCTGATCCCGGCCGCGCTGTGCCATACCTTCGGCAAAGCGGTCGGCGACACCCGCCAGGGCTTCGCGGTGCTGGCGGCGATGACGGTGATCTTCGTCGGCGCCACGATCGGGGCCATGCACTTCGAGCAGCAGGGCAATCCGCTGCTCACGACGCTCGGTGCCGACCAGACCGCGAGCGCGCTGCAATCGGGCGGCAACCTGGAGGGCAAGGAGACCCGCTACGGCATCGGCGCCTCGGCGCTGTGGGCGGCGGCCACGACTTCCGCCTCGAACGGCTCGGTCAACTCGATGCACGACTCCTACACCCCGCTCGGGGGTCTCGTGCCGATGCTCATGATGCAGCTCGGCGAGGTGGTGTTCGGCGGCGTCGGCTCGGGGCTCTACGGCATGCTGGTGTTCGCACTCATGGCGGTGTTCATCGCCGGGCTCATGATCGGGCGCACGCCGGAATACCTCGGCAAGAAAATCGAGGCCTTCGACATGAAGATGGTGTCGATCGCGATCCTGATGACCCCGGCACTGGTGCTGCTCGGCACTGCGCTCGCGGTGGTGACCGATGCCGGCCGGGCGACGATCTTCAACCCCGGCGCGCACGGTTTTGCGGAAGTGCTGTACGCCTTCTCGTCGGCCGCCAACAACAACGGCAGCGCCTTTGCGGGCCTCGGCGCCAACAACCCGTTCTACAACGGCTGGCTCGGCATCGCCATGTGGTTCGGGCGCTTTGCGGTGATCGTGCCGGTGCTGGCGATCGCGGGTTCGCTCGCCGCCAAGAAAACGCTCGCCCAGGGCCCGGGCACGCTGCCCACCCACGGGCCGCTGTTCGTGGGGCTCCTGGTGGGCACGGTGCTGCTGATCGGTGCGCTGACCTATGTGCCGGCGCTGGCGCTCGGGCCGGCGGTCGAGCATCTGATGTTGTGGGCCGGCTGGTAAGGAGATCACCCCATGACGACCCAGACCCTTTCGATGTTCGATCCCGCGCTGCTGCGCCCGGCCATCGCGGACGCCTTCGTCAAGCTCGACCCGCGCGTGCAGTGGCGCAACCCGGTGATGTTCGTGGTCTATGTGGGCAGCCTGTTCACCACCGCGCTGTGGGCACAGGCGCTCGCCGGACACGGCGAGGCCCCGGCCTGGTTCATCGGCGCCACGGCGCTGTGGCTGTGGTTCACGGTGCTGTTCGCGAACTTCGCCGAGGCGCTCGCCGAGGGCCGCAGCAAGGCGCAGGCGGCCTCCCTGCGCAGCGCCAAGCAGACGGTGACGGCGAAGAAGCTGCGCGAGCCGCGCCGTGATGCGCCGGTGGAGCCCGTGCCCGGCAGCACGCTGCGCCGCGATGACGTGGTGCTGGTGGAGGCCGGCGACATGATTCCGGGTGACGGCGAGGTGATCGCGGGCGTGGCCTCGGTCAATGAGAGCGCCATCACCGGCGAGTCGGCGCCGGTGATCCGCGAGGCCGGCGGCGATTTCTCGGCCGTCACCGGCGGCACCACGGTGCTGTCGGACTGGATCGTGGTGCGCATCACCGTGAATCCCGGCGAGACCTTCGTCGACCGCATGATCGCGCTGGTCGAGGGCGCCAAGCGCCAGAAGACGCCGAACGAGATCGCGCTCACCATCCTGCTGGTGGCGCTGACGCTGATCTTCCTGCTCGCGACGGTCACGCTGCTGCCCTACTCGCTGTTCGCGGTGGCCGCCGCCGGCGCGGGTCAGCCGGTGACGCTCACCGCGCTGGTGGCGCTGCTGGTGTGCCTGATCCCGACCACCATCGGCGCGCTGCTGTCGGCGATCGGCATCGCCGGCATGAGCCGCATGCTCGGTGCCAATGTGATTGCGACCTCCGGCCGCGCGGTGGAGGCGGCGGGTGACGTCGACGTGCTGCTGCTCGACAAGACCGGCACCATCACGCTCGGCAACCGCCAGGCGGCGGCCTTTCTGCCGCTGCGCGGCGTGCCGGAACAGGAGCTGGCCGATGCCGCGCAGCTCGCCTCGCTCACGGATGAAACGCCCGAGGGGCGCAGCATCGTGGTGCTCGCCAAGCAGCGCTTCAACCTGCGCGAGCGCGACATCCAGGGCCTCGGCGCGACCTTCGTCGCGTTCTCGGCGCACACGCGCATGAGCGGCGTCGATCTCGGCGCCCGGCAGATTCGCAAGGGCGCCATGGACGCGCTGCGCCGGCACGTCGAGGCGGCCGGCGCGCGCTTTCCGGACGAGGCGACCCGCATCGCCGAGGAGGTCTCCCGCGGCGGTGGCACGCCGCTGGTGGTGGCCGATGGCGCCCGCGTGCTCGGTGTGATCGCGCTCAAGGACATCGTCAAGGGCGGCATCAAGGAGCGCTTTGCCGAGCTGCGGCGCATGGGCATCAAGACCGTGATGGTCACCGGCGACAACCCGCTGACCGCGGCCGCCATCGCCGCCGAGGCGGGCGTCGACGACTTCCTAGCCGAGGCCACGCCCGAGGCCAAGCTCGCGCTGATCCGCCAGTACCAGGCCGAGGGCCGGCTGGTGGCGATGACCGGCGACGGCACCAACGACGCGCCGGCGCTGGCCCAGGCCGACGTGGCGGTCGCCATGCACAGCGGCACCCAGGCGGCCAAGGAGGCCGGCAACATGGTGGATCTCGACTCGAATCCCACCAAGCTTTTGGAGGTGGTCGCGGTCGGCAAGCAGATGCTGATGACGCGCGGCGCGCTCACCACCTTCAGCATCGCCAACGATCTGGCCAAGTATTTCGCCATCGTGCCGGCGCTGTTCGTGGCCATGTACCCGCAGCTCGACGCGCTGAACCTGATGCGTCTCGCGAGCCCGCAGTCGGCGATCCTGTCGGCGGTGATCTTCAACGCGCTGATCATCGTCGTGCTGATCCCGCTCGCGCTGCGCGGCATCGCCTACCGTCCACAGGGCGCCGGCACCGTGCTGCGGCGCAACCTCGCGATCTACGGCCTCGGCGGCATCGCGCTGCCGTTCGTGGGCATCAAGCTGATCGATCTCGGCCTCGCGGCCATGGGTCTGGTGTGAACCGGTCTGGTGTGAGGGCACGGCCATGAAAACGCTGTTCACGCAAACCCTGCGCCCCGCGCTCGCGCTGTTCATTCTGCTGAGTGTCGTCACCGGCCTCGCCTACCCGTTCGCCGTCACCGGCGTGGCGCAACTGCTCTTTCCCTGGCAGGCAAACGGCTCGCTGGTGCAGCGCGACGGCAAACCGGTGGGTTCCGCGCTGATCGGCCAGTCCTTCACCGACCCCGGCCACTTCTGGGGCCGGCCGTCGGCCACTGGCCCGCAGCCCTACAACGCCGCCGCTTCCACCGGCTCGAATCTCGGGCCGCTCAATCCGGCACTGACCGACGCCGTGAAGGCGCGCGTCGCGGCGCTCCAGGCTGCCGATCCCGGCAACGCCGCGCCGGTGCCGGTGGACCTGGTGACGGCGTCCGGCAGCGGCCTCGACCCGGAGATTTCGCTGGCCGCCGCGCACTACCAGGCGCCGCGCGTGGCGCGCGTGCGCGGCCTGCCGCCGGCGCAGATCACGGCGCTGATCGAACGCCATGCGCAGCGCCCGTGGCTCGGCGTGCTCGGCGAGCCACGCGTGAACGTGCTCGCGCTCAACCTCGCGCTCGATGCCGGCGCGCGATGACCGAAGAACCTCCGCGTCCCGACCCCGACGCGCTGCTGGCGCAACTCACTGCCGACGCGGCGGCGGCGCGGCGCGGCAAGCTCAAGATCTTCTTCGGCGCCGCACCCGGCGTCGGCAAGACCTACGCCATGCTCGGCGCCGCCCGCGACGCGCGGGCCAACGGCGTGGACGTGGTGGTCGGCCTCGCCGAAACCCACGGCCGGGCCGAGACCGAAGCCCTGCTCGCGGGCCTCGAGGTGCTGGCGCGCCGGCGCGTCGACTACCGCGAGCGCACGCTCGCCGAGTTCGACCTCGACGCCGCGCTCGCGCGCCGGCCGGCGCTGCTGCTGGTGGATGAGCTCGCCCACAGCAACGCGCCGGGCAGCCGGCATCCGAAGCGCTGGCAGGACGTGGAGGAACTGCTCGCCGCCGGCATCGACGTATGGACCACGCTCAACGTCCAGCATCTCGAAAGCCTGAACGACGTGGTCGGCGGCATCACCGGTGTGCGCGTGTGGGAAACCGTCGCCGACCGGGTGTTCGACGCCGCCGACGAGGTGGCGCTGGTCGACCTGCCGCCGGACGATCTGCTCACGCGTCTGAAGGAAGGCAAGGTCTACCTGCCGGCACAGGCCGCGATGGCTGTGGAGAATTTCTTCCGTCGTGCCAACCTCATCGCGCTGCGCGACCTGTCGCTGCGGCGCCTGGCCGAGCGCGTGGACGCGCAGGTGCAGACGGCGCGCGCGGCGGCGCCCGGCGCGCGGGTATGGGCCACCGCCGAGTCGCTGCTGGTGTGTCTCGGACCCGGCGACACCGACGGCAAGCTCATCCGCAGCGCGGCGCGTCTCGCAAGCAAGCTCGACGCGCGCTGGCACGCCGTCTACATCGAAACGCCGCGTCTGCAGCGCCTGCCGGAAGACCGGCGCAGCGCCATCCTCGCCACGCTGCGCCTGGCCCAGGAGATGGGCGCCGAAACCGCGGTGCTGGCGGAGCCCGATCTGGTCGATGCGGCGCTCGACTACGCCCGCGCCCACAACCTCGGCAAGATCGTGATCGGCCGGCGCGCCCGCCCGCAGCGGCGCTGGTGGGGCCAGTTCATGCGGCGGCTCGGCGAGCGGGCGCCGGATATCGATCTCATTGCCGTGGCGCGGCGGGCGGAATGGCCGCCCGCGCCGCGCCAGACGGCACCGCCACCCAGCGCTCCGGCCGGGCGCGTCGCACCCTACGCCGGGGCTGCCGCGTTATGCGTGGCGGTAGCGCTGCTGGCGACGCCGCTGCGGTACGCACTGGAACTCAGCAACATCGTGATGCTGTTCCTGCTCGCCGTGGTGGGCGCGGCCTACCGCTGGGGACGCGGGCCCGCCGTGCTGGCGGCGGTGCTGTCGGTGGCGCTGTTCGATTTCTTCTTCGTGCCGCCGCGGTTCACGTTTGCGGTCAGCGACATGCAATACCTCGTCACCTTCGCGGTCATGCTCATCGTCGGACTCACCATCGGCCAGTCGATGGTGGCCGTGCGCTACCAGGCGCGCATCGCCGGCCACCGCGAGCAGCGCATCCAGAGCCTCTACCGGATGGCGCGCGACCTGTCGGCGGCGCTCGGCGAGGCGCAGGTGGCCGAGATCGGCGCGCGGTCGCTGGTGGCGACGTTTCATGCCCAGGTCCGGGTCCTGCTGCCCGACACGCAGGGCAAGCTCGCCGCACCCGTCGAGGCAATGCCGCAGGTCGATCTCGCCATCGCGCAGTGGTGTTTCGATCACGGGGAGCCGGCCGGCATCGGCACCGACACGCTGCCGGCCGCCGCCGCCGCCTATTTGCCGCTGCGGGCCCCGGCAGGCATGCAGGGCGTGCTCGCGGTGCAGCCGGACAACCGGCGCCTGCTGCACATCCCCGAACAGCGCCGCCTGCTTGAAACCCATGCCACCCTGATCGCCATGGCGCTGGAGCGCCTGCACTTCGTCACCCAGGTACACGAGACGCGTCTGGGCGCCGCCTCCGAGCGCCTGCGCAGCTCGCTGCTGGCGGCGCTGTCGCATGATTTGCGCACGCCGCTCACCGCGCTGGTGGGCCTCGCCGACACGCTGACGCTGCGCCTGCTCGCCGCGCAGGCGCCGGAGCATGAAACCGCCGCCGCCATCCGCGACCAGGCACTGCGCACCGGCCACATGGTGGACAACCTGCTGGAGATGGCGCGCCTGCAGTCCGGCACCGTCACGCCGCGCCACGACTGGCTGGTGCTGGAGGAGGTGGTCGGCGCGGCGGTGCGCGCGCTCGAACCCGCGCTCGCCGGGCATCCGCTCGAGACCGAGCTGCCGGCCGACCTGCCGCTGGTGCAGGGCGACGCCGTCATGCTGGAACGCGTGCTGGTCAACCTGCTCGACAACGCCATCAAGTACACCCCGCCCGGCACGCCGATCGGCATCACGGCGGCGGTCGCGGGCGAGACGCTGGAGGTCGCCGTTTGGGACGCGGGTCCCGGCCTGCCGCCGGGTCAGGAGCAGCTGCTGTTCGAGCGCTTCGCGCGCGGCACGCACGAATCGGCCATCACCGGCGTCGGGCTCGGGCTCGCCATCTGCCAGGCCATCATCGCCGCACATGGCGGGCACATCCGCGCCGAAAATCGCCCCGCGGGCGGGGCGCGCTTCGTCTTCACCCTGCCGCTCGCGCCGCCGCCGGCGCCGCCCGCGGAGACCGCGCCATCGACGCCGCCGCACTGATCGTCGAGGACGATGCGGCGATCCGCCTGTTCGTGCGCCGCACGCTGGAAGACGCGGGCCTCAAGGTAGCGGAAGCCGCCACGCTGGCGCGCGGGCTAATCGAAGCCGGCACGCGGCGGCCGGATCTCGTGATCCTCGACCTTGGCCTGCCCGATGGTGACGGCCGCGACTTCATCACCGCGCTGCGCGCCTGGAGCCGGGTGCCGGTGATCGTGCTGTCGGCGCGCATCGAGGAAGCCGACAAGGTGGCGGCGCTCGACGCCGGCGCGGACGACTACCTCACCAAACCCTTCGGCGTCGCGGAACTGCTGGCGCGGGTGCGCGTAGCGCTGCGCCACGGCCGCAGCGGCGTCGAAGCCGGCTCAGTGGTGCACCTCGGGCCGGTGACGGTGGATCTGGTGGCGCGGCGCGTGCAGCGCGGCGGCGCGGACATCCACCTCACGGCGGTCGAGTTCCGCCTGCTGACCGTACTGCTGAAGGCGCCGGGCCGCGTGCTGACCCATCGCCACCTGCTGCGCGAGGTATGGGGCCCGAACAGCAGCGAGCACAGCCACTACCTGCGCATCTACATGGCGCGCCTGCGCCACAAGCTCGAGGCCGACCCGGCCCGGCCACGGTATCTCGTGACCGAGACCGGGGTAGGCTATCGCTGTGTGCCCGATCTTCCTGCAGCGGGGTGAATGTCACGACAGGGTAACTGAGTCACCCACCGCAGCGAGCTGCAGGGGCTGCTGGTCTGCGGCACCCTGATTGCTACCTTCCCCGAACATCTGCCGCTGCCGGCGTGGCAGGCGCAGTGGCACCAGGATGACAGCCCGATCGTGCTGACCCGCATCGACGAACTGCTGGTGGCACGCTATCTTGGTCACTCGACCGAACAGGCCCGACTGCTGTTCGGGGCGCTCTGGCAGGCCGTGCGGCCACTGCTGCCCAGCGGACGCACGGCGCTGCCGCCAAGAATCTGGAACTGCTGACACCCTCTGCTGTCGAGATCGACCATGGAACTGACCCCGCGCGAAAAAGACAAACTGCTGCTGTTCACCGCGGCGCTGCTGGCCGAGCGGCGCAAGGCACGCGGTCTCAGGCTCAACTACCCCGAAGCGGTGGCCTACATCAGCGCCGCCATTCTCGAAGGTGCCCGCGATGGCCGCAGCGTGGCCGAACTGATGGCGAGCGGGCGCACCCTGCTGAGCCGTGACGAGGTGATGGAGGGGGTGCCGGAGATGATCCGGGAGGTGCAGGTCGAGGGCACCTTTCCCGATGGCACCAAGCTGGTGACGGTGCACGATCCGATTCCGTGACTGGCAAGCCGGCGGTGAGTCGACCGCTGGCGCCAGCAGAATCCTGTTCCGTTTGATCAGGAGGTGTGCGATGCGGCTGCTTCTTCATCTGCTCGAATCGGCGCTCGACCATGGCCGACTGACCTTGATCGATCCACGCGGCCACCCCCATCGACTCGGTCCGGGCGGACCTCCCGAGGTCACTGTGCGGCTGCATGACCGGGCGCTGCCGCGCCGCCTGTTGTGGCAGACTGAACTGGCGGCGGGCGAGGCCTACATGGCCGGACGGCTGACGGTCGAGCAGGGCACGCTGCGCGATTTTCTGGCGCTGGCGACTGGCTGTGCCACGGCGCTGGGCCACACCGGCTGGCAACGGCTGTTGCATCGGATTGAGCGGCCGCTGCGCTGGCTGCACCAGTTCAACCCGCTGCGGCGCGCACGCCGCAACGTGGCCCACCACTACGACCTGTCACATGAGTTTTACGCGCTCTTCCTCGATGCCGACCTGCAGTACTCCTGCGCCTATTTCGCGCGGGGCGATGAGACGCTGGAGCAGGCCCAGGCGCTGAAAAAACGCCATATCGCCGCCAAGCTGCTGCTGACACCGGGGATGCGGGTGCTGGACATCGGCTGTGGCTGGGGTGGCCTGGCGCTCGATCTGGCGCGCCATGATGGGGTGGTGGTGACCGGACTGACCCTCTCCAGTGAGCAGTTGCAGTGGGCGCAGTCGCGGGCACAGGATGCCGGTCTGGCTGAGCAGGTTCAGTTCGCGCTGCGCGACTACCGCGAGGAGCAGGGCCGCTATGACCGCATCGTCTCGGTGGGGATGTTCGAGCATGTGGGCGTGGACCACTACCGGCACTTTTTTCGTGCACTCGGCCGGATGCTGGCCACCGATGGCGTCGCGCTGGTGCATGCCATCGGCCGGGTCGATCCACCGGGCGGCACCAATGCCTGGACCCGCAAATACATCTTTCCCGGCGGCTACTGCCCGGCGCTCTCCGAAGTGTTGGTGGCGGTGGAAAAGAGCGGCCTGTGGGTGACCGATCTGGAGATCCTGCGGCTGCACTATGCCGAGACGCTGCGCCACTGGTTCGAGCGCTTCCAGGCACGGCGTGAACGTGCCCGGGCACTCTATGACGAGCGCTTCTGTCGCATGTGGGAGTTCTATCTTGCCAGTGCCGAGATGGCCTTTCGCCATGGCCGGCTGATGGTGTTCCAGCTTCAGCTCGCCCACCGCCCCGATGCGGTGCCGCTGACCCGCGACTACCTCTGTCAACCGATACCGGTTCGGGATCACGACAGTGGCTGAAACATCCGGGCAGATTCTGGCGTGGCGGTTGCCTTGGCTTATGATGGCATCGCACTGCCATGCGGTCACGATCGACCGCGCTGCCGCCAACCTTGCCAGGAGAGCCCGATGATTCCAGGAGAACTCGATCCCGCCAGCGGCGACATCGAGCTCAATGCCGGCCGGCCGACGCTGCGGCTGACGGTGGCCAACAGTGGCGACCGGCCGATTCAGGTCGGTTCGCACTACCACTTTGCCGAGACCAATCCGGCGCTGCTGTTCGACCGCGCCGCCGCGCGCGGCCACCGCCTCGACATCGCCGCCGGCACCGCCGTGCGCTTCGAGCCGGGCCAGAGTCGCACGGTCGAACTGGTGGCGCTGGCCGGCACGCGGCGCGTCTACGGCTTCAATGGCGAGGTGATGGGTGAACTGGAGGCGGCGCCATGAGCCGCATCGACCGGCGCGCCTATGCCGAAATGTATGGCCCCACCCGCGGTGACCGGCTGCGCCTGGGTGACACGGCGCTGTGGATCGAGGTGGAGCGCGACTTCACGGTTTATGGCGAGGAGGTGAAGTTCGGCGGCGGCAAGGTGATCCGCGACGGCATGGGCCAGAGCCAGGCCAGCAGCAAGATCGCCATGGACACGGTGATCACCAATGCGGTGATCCTCGACCACTGGGGCATCGTCAAGGCCGACATCGGCTTGAAGGCCGGGCGCATCCATGCCATCGGCAAGGCCGGCAACCCCGACATCCAGCCCGGGGTGACGATCGTCATCGGTCCCGGCACCGAGGTGATTGCCGGCGAGGGGCTGATCGTCACCGCTGGCGGCATCGACGCCCACATCCATTTCATCTGCCCGCAGCAGATCGACGAGGCGCTGATGTCCGGCGTCACCACCATGCTGGGTGGTGGCACCGGACCGGCCACCGGCACCAATGCCACCACCTGCACGTCGGGACCCTGGCATCTCGCCCGCATGTTGCAGGCGCTGGAGCCCTTTGCGATGAACTTCGGCCTGCTCGGCAAGGGCAACGCCAGCCTGCCCGAGGCGCTCGAGGAGCAGCTGCTGGCCGGCGCAATGGGACTGAAACTGCACGAGGATTGGGGCACCACCCCGGCGGCGATCGACTGCTGTCTGGCGGTGGCCGACCGCTTCGACATCCAGGTGGCGATCCACACCGACACCCTCAACGAGTCGGGCTTTGTCGAAGAGACCCTGGCCGCCTTCAAGGGGCGCACCATCCACACCTTCCACACGGAAGGGGCCGGCGGCGGCCATGCCCCGGACATCATCAAGGCCTGTGGCGAGCCCAATGTGCTCCCCTCCAGCACCAATCCGACCCGTCCCTATACCGTCAATACCGTCGATGAGCACCTCGACATGCTGATGGTCTGCCACCACCTCGACCCCGGCATTCCCGAGGATGTCGCCTTCGCCGACTCGCGCATCCGCAAGGAGACCATCGCCGCCGAGGACATCCTGCATGACCTCGGTGCCTTTTCGATGATCTCCTCCGACTCGCAGGCGATGGGCCGGGTCGGCGAGGTGATCACCCGCTGCTGGCAGAGCGCGCACAAGATGAAGGTGCAGCGCGGCGCGCTGGCCGAAGACAGCGCCCGCCACGACAACTTTCGTGTGCGCCGCTATGTCGCCAAGTACACCATCAACCCGGCCATTGCCCATGGCATCGCCCATGTGGTCGGCTCGGTCGAACCGGGCAAGCTGGCCGACCTGGTGCTGTGGCAGCCGGCCTTCTTCGGCGTCAAGCCGGCGATGATCCTGAAGGGCGGAATGATCGCCGCCGCGCCGATGGGCGACCCCAATGCCTCCATTCCCACCCCGCAGCCGGTCCACTACCGGCCGATGTTCGGTGCCTTCGGCAGCGCGCCGCACCACACCAGCCTCACCTTCGTCTCGCGGGCGGCGCTCGAGGCGGGCATCAAGGAGCGGCTCGACCTGAACCGCACCCTGGTCGCGGTCGGCAACACCCGCCAGATCGGCAAGGCGCAGATGGTCCACAACAGCTACCTGCCAAGAATGGAAGTGGACCCGCAAACCTACGAGGTGCGCGCCGATGGGCTGCTGCTCAGTTGCGAACCGGCCAGCGTGCTGCCGCTGGCACAGCGCTACTTTCTGTTCTGAACAAAGCCGGGAGGCTTGCCGATGTCCACCCTCACCCAGGTCAGCGAGCTGCTGGGTCATCACCACCACGATCAGGCCGATGCCCGGCTGATTCTCGACTTCGAGGCGCGCAGCAAGAGCCGCCAGCGGGTCCAGTTGGCCGATGGCGAGGCGGTCGCGCTGATGCTGCCGCGCGGCACGCTGCTGCGCGGCGGCGACTGGCTGCGCGACAGCCGGGGCCGGTTGATCGAGGTGGTCGCCGCGCCGGAGTGGCTCAGTTGCGTCAGCGGCGAACCCTTGCAGCTGCTGCGCGCCGCCTACCACCTCGGCAACCGCCACATCCCGTTGCAGATCGCTCCCGGCTGGCTGCGCTATCAGCACGACAGCGTGCTCGACCAGATGGTGATCGGCCTGGGGTTGACCCTCGACCGGCAGCAGTTGCCGTTCGAGCCCGAAGCCGGCGCCTACCAGGGCGGCCACCACCATGCCGACTGAACTGGCGCGGCTGCGGCTGCTGCAACTGACCAGCCCGGCCCTGCCGATCGGCGCCTTTGCCTGCTCCCAGTCACTCGAAAGTGCGGTAACCCTCGGCTGGGTCGATGATGCCGACAGCCTGGCCGACTGGATCGGCGGGCTGCTGAGCCATGGGCTGGGCCGGCTCGACCTGCCGATTCTGGCCCGGCAGATTCAAGCCTGCGCGGCCGATCAGCAGGCCGAGGCAGTGCGCTGGAACCGCCATCTGCTCGCCAGCCGCGAGAGCGGCGAGCTGCGGCTCGAAGACCGGCAACTGGGCGCGGCCCTGCTGCGGCTGCTGACCACGCTCGAAGGTGCCGACGTGCTCGACTGGCTGGCCGACGAAGCCGCCTGCTTCGGTGTCGCCCAGGTCACGCTGTTCGGCTGGGCCGCCGCCCGTTTCGGCATCGAACCGGCTGCCGCGCTCGAAGGGTTCGCCTTCGCCTGGCTCGAAAACCAGCTCACCGCTGCCACCAAGTTGATGCCACTGGGGCAGAGCAGGGCGCAGCGGCTGCTGAGCGGTTTTCTGCCACGGTTGCCCGCGCTGGTCGAACAGGCGTTGCAGTGTGACGACAGCGCCATCGGCGCTGCGCTGCCGGGCATGGCCTTTGCCAGCGGCCGCCACGAAAGCCAGTATTGCCGATTGTTCCGTTCATGAATCGAGGAGTTTCCACCATGTCCAGCGCTCAAGCCTTGCGGGTCGGCGTCGGCGGTCCGGTCGGCTCCGGCAAGACCGCGCTGCTGGCGCGGCTCTGCCGTCTCCTGCGCGACCACTACCAGATCGCCGTCGTTACCAATGACATCTACACCCAGGAGGATGCCCAGTTTCTGGTGCGCAACGAGGCGTTGGCGCCGGAACGGATCATCGGCGTCGAAACCGGTGGCTGTCCCCACACCGCGATCCGCGAGGATGCCTCGATGAACCTGCAGGCGGTGGCCGAACTGCAACAGCGTTTCAGCGACCTCGAACTGATCTTCGTCGAAAGCGGCGGTGACAACCTGAGCGCCACCTTCAGCCCGGAGCTCTCCGACCTGACCCTCTATGTGATCGACGTCGCGGCCGGTGACAAGATTCCCCGCAAGGGCGGACCCGGCATCACCCGCTCCGACCTGCTGATCATCAACAAGACCGACCTCGCCCCGCTGGTGGGCGCCGATCTGGCGGTGATGGAGCGCGACGCAAAGAAAATGCGTGGCGAGCGGCCGTTTCTGTTCACCAACCTCAAGCAAGGCGACGGCGTCGCCGCGGTGGTCGACTTCATTGTCACCGCCGGCCTGCTGCCCGCCCCCCGGCTGCCGCAGTGATCACCGACGGCAGCACCCTGCAAATCATGACGCTGGCCATGGGGCTGGGCGCGCTGCACGCGCTCGATGCCGACCACCTGGCCGTGGTCACCTCACTGGGCAGCCGCCGGCCCGGCTGGCGCCATGCCCTCGGCTTCACGCTGCGCTGGGCGCTGGGCCATGCCCTGTCGCTGATCGCGCTGGCCACCCTGCTGCTGGTCACCGCGCGCAACTTCGCCGAGCAGCTCGGCGGCACGGCCGAACAGTTGGCCGGCTTCAGCCTGATCGCCATTGCCCTGTGGCTGCTGGCGCATCCGCTGCATCCCAGCGTCGATCGGGCAGCCTTCCACAACGGCGACCCACCGCGGCCGAACCGCTCCCCGCTGCTGGCCACCGCCCTTGGCCTGCTGCATGGCGTGGCCGGTTCGGCGCCGATTCTGGCGCTGATTCCGCTCACTCAACTGCAAAGACCGGTCGAGATGCTCTACTTCGTACTGCTGTTCAGCAGCGGAGTGGTGCTGTCGATGTGCCTGGTCGGCTTTCTGATCGGCCACTTCTGGCAGCGGATTCATCACCGCAGCCATGGCGTGGCCCGGCTGCTGCACCGGCTGGTTGCCTGTACCACCCTGGCAATCGGTGCGCGACTGCTGCTCGTCCACTGAGCGGCAGCCGCGCCGGAGCTGCCTCAGTCGAGCTTTTTATTCTCCTTATTCTCCTGGCTGCCCTGGCCATGAGAATGCTGCGTTTTGTGCTGTTCCAATTCCTGCTCCATCTGCTGCTCATGGGCACGGGAGTGCTCCTGAGCCTGTTCGGACTGCCGCTCCTGCGCCCGTTCCGCACCCCGCTCCGCCTCGGGCAACGACTGGCGATTGCTGCTTGCCGGTGGCGTGGCGGCGTGGTCATGCTCGGCCGGGCCATGACCTCCTTTGGGTGCGGCGCAGAGCCCAAGGCTCAGACTCAAAAGCACAATGGTGCTGCAGGCGGTTTTCCAACGAATGTGCATGGGATGGCCTCGATGATGACTTCCGGAGCGCAGGATGCCCTCCGATGCGGAGTTGGACTGCACGAGCCAACACAGGTTCACCGCACGCCAGCGCTCCTCAAGTTGAAAAACCGCTGGCGGCACCCCAGATCGACCGCACCGCCACCCGAGATGTCGCGCCATGTTGCAGATCAACTGTCCCCACTGTTTCGTGACCAACCGCCTGCCGGCGCAGCGGTTGGGTGATCGGCCCAACTGCGGTCGCTGCAAGCAGCCGCTCTTCACCGGCACACCGCTCGAACTGACCGAAGCCAACCTGACCGCGACATTGACGCGCAACGACATTCCGCTGGTCGTCGACTGCTGGGCCGCCTGGTGCGGTCCCTGCCGCAGCTTCGCCCCGACGTTCAGTCAGGCGGCAGCCCGCTATGAGCCCCACGCCCGCTTCGCCAAGCTCGACACCGAGGCCCTTCCTGCGGTGGCCCAGCAGTGGGCGATCCGCAGCATCCCGACCCTGATCCTGTTCCGCAACGGTCAGGAGGTTCAGCGCCAGGCCGGCGCCCTGTCACCACCGCAACTGGCCCAGTGGCTGAAGCAGGCGGGGGTGGTTTAGAGCAATGCGCCTTGCCCGGTTCAGCCTCGATCCCCCATGAAGGCCGCCAGCCGCCGGTAGAACTCGACCAGCATCGCGGCGGTGGCGCCCCAGATGAAGTAGTCGCCATAGGTGACCGAATAGAAGGAGCGCACCGTGCCGTCGGTCTCGCGCTGGTGGATCCGGTAGGCGGCGGAGTCGAGAAAGAAGTGCAGCGGCGCCTCGATGATGGCGGCCACCTCATGGGGGTTCGGCCGCAGTTCGACCGGCGTGTCGATCAGCCCCACCACCGGGGTGATGGAGTAGCCGCTCTGGGTGTAGTAGTCGCCCATCCGGCCCAGCACCTGCACCCGATTCATCGGGATGCCGATCTCCTCTTCGGTCTCGCGCAGCGCGGTGTGCTCGCGGCTGGCGTCGCTCTCATCGACCCGGCCGCCGGGAAAGCTGACCTGACCGGCATGGCTGCGCAGGTGGGCGCTGCGCCAGGTGAGGATGATCTCCAGTTCATCGGCTTTTTGCACGATCGGCATCAGAATGGCCGATTCGCGCTTGTTTTCGCGGGAGATCAGCCCGGCGGTGACATCGTCGGGGTTCAGGGTGGCCGCGACCGGCGCGCCACTCTGGCTGGCGAAGTGGTCGAGCAACTGCCCGCGACTCGGCCGCAGGCGTGGCAGGTCGATCTCAATTCCCTGGGCTTTCATGCCGGTTCAACTCCTGGCAGAGGTTGTCGATCTTGGCGAGGGACTCCTGATACTCCGCCTCACAACTGGAGTCGGCCACTATGCCACCGCCGCCCCACACATGGACAGTCCCGCGCTGACAGAGCAGGGTGCGGATGGTGATGCTGCTGCGCAGCGAGCCGTCGTAGCCGATCGCGGCGATCGAGCCGCAGTAGATGGCGCGCCGGTGCGGCTCCAGTTCTTCGATGATCTGCATCGCCCGCTGCTTGGGGGCGCCGGTGATCGAACCGCCCGGAAAGCAGCCCCGCAACAGATCGAGTGCATCGCGGTCGGCGGTCAGCCGGCCCACCACCGTGCTGACCAGATGGTGGACATTGGCGAAGCTCTCCAGCGCGCAGAGTTTGGGAACCCGGATGCTGCCCGGCTGGCAGCTCTTGCCGAGGTCGTTGCGCAGCAGGTCGACGATCATCACATTCTCGGCCCGCTCCTTGTCGCTGTGCAGCAGGCTCTGGCGCATCGCCTCGTCCGCCTGCCGGTCATCCAGCCGTGGCCGGGTGCCCTTGATCGGCCGGGTGGTCACCTCCCCGGCGGTGACCTGCAGAAACTGCTCGGGCGACAGACTGAGAATGGCCCCCTCATCGAGCCCGATGAAGGCGGCATAGGGGGCGGGGCTGACGGCGCGCAGCCGCAGGTAGGCCTCGAAGGGGTCGCCGACATAGCGCGCGCTGAGCCGCTGCGCCAGATTGACCTGGTAGCAGTCGCCCGCCTCGATGTAGTCATGCACGCGCCGGAAGGCGGTGCGATAGCGCTCTTGCGGCAGGTCGCTCTGCCAGCCACCCTCCAGCCTGAATCGCGCCGGCGGCGGGGCCGTGTCGCCGGCGAGCCCGGCCACCCAGCCGCGCACCCGCTCGGCAATCGCCGGCGGGCAGGCCGGATGGATCAGCACTTCGGCCTGCTGGCGTCGATGATCGGCCACGTAGAGCCAGTCGTAGAGGCCGATGCGGGCCTGCGGCAGGTCGATGTCGGCCCGCGCCAGATCGGTCGAGAAGGCGCCATGCGCCCAGCTGCGGGCCAGGTCGTAGCCGAGGTAGCCAATCGCGGCGCCGGCTGCGTGGCCGTCTGGATCACTCCGTTTGGCCAACTGCTCGCGCAACAGACTGAGGAATTCTCCGGCCGCCGCTGCCGCTGCGCCATCATGCGGTTGCAGCCAGCAGCGCTCCTGCCGTTGCTGCAGCGTCACGGTCGGACAGGCCGAGATCAGATCATGCGCGCCATCGCCGCGCCGCTCGGCATTGCTGTCGAGCCAGACGGCAGCGGGCCAGTGGCGGAGGGAGGCAAACAGCCGGGCGCGGTCGATCCGGTAGTCGACTGCCAGGCGCTCGGGTGCACTCATTCCGGGATCGGCTGCGGGACAGAGCGTGGGTCACGCCAGGGCGACAGCCCTGCACGGATTGTGGTCGCTGAGACCCTCGATGCGTTGACAGCACTGGAGCGAATCATTAGAGTCCATGCCCCAGTTCAGCGGCCGGGCTGCGTGGTTCCCCTTGCCCCGGCGCGGCGGGACAGCCGGTAAAAAACCGGCCAGATCCACGGTTCAGCATGACCATCTCGTTCTCTCCAGACTTGGCGGCAGCCGCCAGGCCGGCTCCGGTGAGCCCGGCGTGATATGTGCCGATATTAAAGGAATGGAATGATGCCACAACCCCCGACCGCAGGCGCCCGTTTTCGCGCCGCACTTGTCAACCACCATCCGCTGCCGGTTGTCGGCACCATCAACGCCTACAGCGCCACGATGGCCCAGAAGATTGGCCATCAGGCGATCTATCTCTCTGGCGCCGGCGTCGCCAATGCCTCCTATGGCCTGCCCGATCTGGGCATCACCTCACTCAATGATGTGCTGACCGATGTCAGCCGTATCACCGCTGCCTGCGATCTGCCGCTGCTGGTCGACATTGACACCGGTTGGGGCAGCGCCTTCAACATCTCGCGCACGATCAAAGAGATGATCCGCGCCGGCGCGGCGGCGGTCCATATCGAGGACCAGGTTGCCGCCAAGCGCTGTGGCCACCGCCCCAACAAGGCCATCGTCAGCAAGGGCGAGATGGTCGATCGGATCAAGGCTGCGGTCGATGGCCGCACCGATCCAGACTTCGTGATCATGGCGCGCACCGACGCGCTGGCGGTCGAGGGGATGGAGGCCGCGGTCGAACGTGCGCTGCTCTGCGTCGAAGCGGGCGCCGATGCGATCTTCCCCGAGGCGATGCGCGAACTGGAGCAGTACCGCACCTTCGTCGAGGCGGTCAAGGTGCCGGTGCTGGCCAACATCACCGAGTTCGGCGCGACCCCGCTGTTCAGTTGCGAGCAGTTGGGCGCCGTCGGTGTGGCCATGGTGCTCTATCCGCTGAGCGCATTCCGCGCCATGAACCGGGCGGCCGAACGGGTGTACCGCACCATCCTGGCCGAGGGCAGCCAACAGAAGGTGGTCGAGACGATGCAGACCCGCGATGAGCTGTATGCCTATCTCGATTACCATGCCTATGAACAGAAACTGGACGAACTATTCAAGTCGGAGTCGGAATGATGGCAACAGCGAAACCACTCTCGGGTGCAGGACTGCGGGGACAGGTTGCGGGGCAGACGGCGCTCTGCACCGTGGGCAAGGAGGGCGCCGGCCTCACCTATCGGGGCTATCCGATCGAGCTTCTGGCCGAGAAGGCGCGTTTCGAGGAGGTGGCCTACCTGCTGCTCCGGGGCAAGCTGCCCAACCAGGCGGAGCTCGATGGCTATGTCGCCAAGCTGAAGGGGCTGCGCGCGCTGCCGCAGCCGCTGAAGACGGTGCTGGAGAACATCCCCCGCTCAGCCCATCCGATGGATGTGATGCGCACCGGCTGCTCGATGCTGGGCAACCTCGAAACCGAGCTCGACTTCGCCGAGGCACATGACCGCATCGATCGGATGCTGGCGCTGTTTCCGTCGATCATCTGCTACTGGTACCGCTTCAGTCACGATGGCATCCGCATCGACACCGTGACCGATGACGATTCGATCGCCGGCCACTTTCTCCATCTGCTGCATGGCAAAAAACCGAGTGCCACCCATCAGCGGGTGCTCGATGTTTCACTGATTCTCTATGCCGAGCATGAGTTCAACGCCTCGACCTTCACCGCCCGGGTCTGCGCCTCGACGCTTTCGGACATCCACTCCTGCGTGACCGGTGCCATCGGCTCACTGCGTGGACCGCTGCATGGCGGCGCCAACGAGGCGGCGATGGAGATGATCGAGCGGTTCAGTTCCGCCGACGAGGCCACCCGCGAGATTCAGCGGATGCTGGTGGCCAAGGAGAAGATCATGGGTTTTGGCCACGCCATCTACCGTGAATTCGATCCGCGCAACCCGATCATCAAGGCCTGGGCGAAGCGGCTGGCCGACGAAGTGGGCGACAGCCGGCTCTATCCGGTGTCGGAGGCGATCGAAAAGGTGATGTGGGACGAGAAGAAACTGTTCCCCAATGCCGACTTCTACCATGCCTCGGCCTACCACTTCATGGGCATTCCGACCAAGCTGTTCACGCCGCTGTTCGTGATGAGCCGGGTCAGCGGCTGGTGCGCCCATGTGCTGGAGCAGCGCAGCAACAACCGCATCATCCGCCCCAGCGCCGAATACACCGGCCCCGACAGCGCGGAGTGGGTCGACATCGCCCAGCGCGGTTGAGCCAAGCGTGCACCACCAGAGCGGCCGTCATGGCCGCTCTTGCGTTGGACTGAAACAAAACCGCTCAGTGCAGCCGCCGTTCGATGTTGGCGGCAGCCAGAATGCGGGTTGAAATCTCCTCGATCGAGTAGTGGGTCGAGTCGATGAAAGGAATGCCATGGCGGCGGTACATCGCCTCGGCCTCCTGGATCTCATGCTGACACTGATGGAGCGAGGCATACTTGCTGTTGGGCAGCCGCTCGTTGCGAATCGCGCAGAGCCGCTCCGGGGCAATGGTCAGGCCATGGAGCTTCTGCCTGTACTCCAGCAGCGCCTTGGGCAGCTTCAACTCGCCGAGATCCTCTTCGGTGATCGGGTAGTTGGCGGCTTTGATGCCAAATTGCAGTGCCAGGTAAAGGCAGGTCGGCGTCTTTCCGCAGCGCGAGACCCCCACCAGGATGATGTCGGCGGTGTCGTAGTTGCGGGTGCGCCCACCATCGTCGTTGTCTTGGGCGAAGTTGACCGCATCGATGCGAATCTTGTAGTTCAGATCCTGGCTGATGGAGTGGTACTTGCCTACGGTATGTGACGAGGGCGTCTGCAACTCCTCTTCCAGTGGCCTGAGAAAGGTCGACAGCAGGTCGATGAAGAACGCATTCGCACAGCGGATCGATTGCAGCAGTGTCTCATCGATGATGGTGGCGATGACGATCGGCCGCAGGCCATCCTCCCGATGCACCGCGTCGATGCGTAACCTGACCTCTTCGGCCATCGCTGCGGTCAGATAGGGAATGGTCTTGTAGGAGAACGAGAGGGTTTCAAAGTGGGAGAGCAGGCTCTTGCCCATGGTCTCGGCAGTGATGCCGGTGCCGTCGGAGATGAAGAAAACTGTCCGTTTCATGCTTTACTGCCTATGATTTCACAGAGGATACAACCGCGTCAGGCAAGCATTCATCAACTGGCCCTCATTATGCAAGTGCGTGGTTGATTCAACCTGACGCAGCAGCGAATCACCTTATCGCCATGGCTGCGCCTTGGCTAAAATGGGCGGCCCAGCCGCCAGCAGGCGCACCAATTTCAGCAACGGATGTCGAACGCAGGTCCGCGTCGGTCCCAATTCATCAACAGGAGAGCGTAGCCTTGGATAAGTATCTGGTCTGGTTCAAAGAGGTCGGCATGCATGACGTCGGCCAGGTGGGCGGCAAGAATGCCTCGCTGGGCGAGATGATCCGCAACCTCTCCGAGGCGGGAGTCAAGGTCCCGCAGGGCTTTGCCACCACCGCCCGGGCCTACTACGACTTCATTCATGAGAACGACCTGTTCGACCGCATCCAGTCTGCGCTCAAGGCGCTCAATGTCGATGATGTCAACGCGCTGGCCGCGACCGGTGCACGGATCCGGCAGTGGGTTCTTGATGCACCACTGCCGAAGCGGCTGGAAGATGAAGTACGGCAGGCATTCCGGACCCTGACCGATGACAAGGACTCCTTCGCCGTGGCAGTACGCTCCTCGGCCACCGCCGAAGATCTGCCAACCGCCTCCTTTGCCGGCCAGCAGGAGACCTATCTCAACATCCGCGGCATCGACCAGACCCTGTTGTCGATCAAGCGGGTCTACGCATCGCTCTTCAACGACCGCGCCATCGCCTACCGTGAACACCAGGGCTTTGCGCACGATCAGGTCGGCATCTCCGCCGGGATCCAGAAGATGGTGCGCAGCGACCTCGGCTGCAGTGGCGTGCTCTTCACCCTCGACACCGAGTCGGGGTTCCGTGACGTGGTCTTCGTCACCGCCTCCTACGGCCTGGGTGAGCCGATCGTGCAGGGGGCGGTCAATCCCGATGAGTTCTACCTGCACAAACCGACGCTGCAGGCGGGCCGCCCGGCGGTGCTGCGGCGCAATCTTGGCGCCAAGGCGATCAAGATGGTCTACCGCTCGACCGCCGACCACCACGAGACGGTGGCGACGGTCGATGTGCCGGCCGCGGAGCGCCAGCGCTTCTGCATCAGTGACACCGATCTGGCCACGCTGGCCAGAACCGGCATGCTGATCGAGCAGCACTATGGCCGCCCGATGGACGTCGAATGGGCGAAAGATGGCGAGGACGGCGAGATCTACATCGTCCAGGCGCGGCCCGAAACGGTCAAGAGCAACAGCGGCAACGCGGTGGTGGAGCGCTACCTGCTCAAGGAGCAGGGCCGGGTGCTGCTCGAAGGGCGCAGCGTCGGCCACAAGATCAGCAGCGGCACGGTGCGGGTGATCACCTCCCTGCAGCAGATGGATCAGGTGCAGGAGGGCGATGTGCTGGTCACCGACATGACCGATCCCGACTGGGAGCCGGTGATGAAACGGGCGCGGGCCATCGTCACCAACCGCGGTGGCCGCACCTGTCACGCCGCCATCATTGCCCGCGAGCTGGGCATTCCGGCGGTCGTCGGCTGCAGCCATGCCACCGAACTGCTGAAAAATGGCCAGCAGGTGACCGTCTCCTGCGCCGAAGGCGATACCGGCCGCATCTACGAAGGGGCGCTCGATTTTTCGGTCCGTGCCAACAGTGTGTCGAGCATGCCCAACCTGCCGGTGCAGATCATGATGAACGTCGGCAACCCCGACCGCGCCTTCGATTTCTGTGGCCTGCCCAACGAAGGGGTGGGGCTGGCGCGGCTCGAGTTCATCATCAACCGGATGATCGGCGTCCACCCCAAGGCGCTGCTCAACTACGCGAGCCTGTCGGCCGATCTCAAACAGAGCATCGACCGGCGCATGGCCGGCTATGCTTCACCGGTCGATTTCTATGTCGACAAGCTGGTCGAGGGCATCGCCACGCTGGCGGCGGCCTTTGCGCCCAAGAAGGTGATCGTGCGGCTCTCCGACTTCAAGTCGAACGAATACGCCCACCTGATCGGTGGCACCCAGTATGAGCCGACCGAAGAGAACCCGATGCTCGGTTTCCGTGGGGCTTCGCGCTACATCTCCGACCAGTTCCGCGACTGTTTCGAGCTCGAATGCCGGGCGCTGAAGCGGGTGCGCGAGGAGATGGGCTTCACCAACGTCGAGGTGATGGTGCCCTTCGTGCGCACCGTCGGCGAAGCACGGCAGGTGGTCGAACTGCTGGCAAGCAATGGGCTGAAACGGGGCGAGCATGGCCTGCGCATCATCATGATGTGTGAACTGCCGACCAACGCGCTGCTGGCCGCGCAGTTCCTCGAGCACTTCGATGGCTTCTCGATCGGCTCCAACGACCTCACCCAGTTGACGCTGGGGCTGGACCGCGACTCCGCGATCGTGGCCCACCTGTTCGATGAGCGCAACGACGCCGTCAAGGCGCTGTTGCAAATGGCGATCACCACCTGCAAATCGATGGGCAAGTACATCGGCATCTGCGGACAGGGGCCATCGGACCACCTCGACTTCGCCAAGTGGTTGATGGATCAGGGCATCGACAGCATGTCGCTCAATCCCGACACCGTGATGGATGCCTGGATCACGCTGGCCGACCACCTCAACAACCATGGCTGAACCGAACCGACCGGCCGCCCCGGTTGCCGTCCAGCATCAACTGGATGCGACCGGGCTTTACTGCCCCGAGCCGGTGATGATGCTGCATGACCAGGTGCGGGTGATGCAGCAGGGCGAGGTGGTCGAGGTGATCGCCACCGACCCCTCGACGACGCGTGACATCCCCAAATTCTGTACCTTTCTTGGCCACGAACTGGTCGAGCAGCGACAACAGGATGAGCTGTTCACCTACTACATCCGCAAGGGTTGACGATGTCCGGCGGCCGGCCACCTGCCGTTGCGGCGCCCAGTCCGGCCGAAGAGCTCGAATTTGACCTCGGCACGCTGCGCATCGCCGCCAAGAGCTGGGGCGAGCATGATGCAACACCGCTGCTGGCGCTGCATGGCTGGCTCGACAACGCCGCCAGCTTCGACCGACTGGCACCGTTGCTGCCACATTTGCGGCTGGTGGCGCTCGACATGCCGGGCCATGGGCTGTCGAGCCATCGGCCGGCCGGCTGCCGGTCGCACATCTGGGACGATCTGCCGGAGCTGTTGCAGTGCGCCGACCAGCTTGGCTGGCAACGCTTTCATCTGCTGGGCCATTCCCGCGGTGCCGGCATCGCCACCCTGCTGGCGGCAGCGGTGCCGGAGCGGGTCATCAGCCTGACACTGATCGAGAACTTCCTGCCGGGCACCACCGAGGATGCCGCCGCCCCGGCGCAGCTGACCGCCGCGCTGCATGACGAGGCGCTGCTGCCCGGCAAGAAGAAGCCGATCTACCGCAGCGTGGCCGAGGCGGTCGAGGCCCGCACCCGCATCATCGGCGAAATATCCCTCGAAGCGGCCGAACTGCTGACGGCCCGCGGCCTGATGCAGGTCGAGGGGGGTTACAGTTGGCGTGCCGACCCTCGACTGCGGCTGGCCTCGATGGTGAAGCTGACGCCAGCCCAGGCGCGCGCCTTCGCCGCAGCCGTGGCCGCACCGACGCTGCTGATTCTGGCACAGGGGGGGCGCTTCGACCGCATGGCCGAGTTCGACCAGCAGCTCGATGCCTTCCGTCGGCTCGAACTGCATCGATTGGCCGGCAACCACCATCTGCACCTCGAACGGCAGGCGCCCGAGGTTGCCGCGCTGCTGGCCGACTTCATCCAGCGCCACCCGGGTGATGGCTGAGGGGGCCGCTTTCGGCCGGCTGCCATGACCCTCGGCGCGACGCTGTTGGCCCACGAACCGGCGGTTCGTCTCACCCTCTTCATCGCACTGCTGTTGCTGATGGCGCTGTGGGAGAGCGTTGCCCCACGGCGTCCACAGCGCATCGCCCGACTGCTGCGCTGGAGCAACAACCTGGCGCTGGCTGTGCTCAACACGCTGTTGCTGCGGCTCGGTTTTCCGCTGCTGGCAGTGCCGTTCGCCAGCCTTGCGCAGCAGCGCGGCTGGGGCCTGTTCAACCTGATCGATCTGCCGCCATGGCTGGCCGGCATCGTGGCCCTGCTGCTGCTCGATCTGGCCATCTACCTGCAACACCGGCTGTTCCATGCCGTACCGCTGCTGTGGCGGCTGCACCGGCTGCACCATGCCGACCTCGAGTTCGATGTCACCACCGGGTTGCGCTTTCATCCCGGTGAAATCCTGCTGTCCATGGCGATCAAACTGGCGGTGGTCGCTCTGCTGGGTGCGCCGGCCATTGCCGTGCTGCTGTTCGAGCTGCTGCTGAACGGCACTGCCCTGTTCAACCATGGCAATGTCCGCCTGCCCGAGCGGTTGGATCGGTGGCTGCGCCGGCTGCTGGTGACGCCGGACATGCATCGGGTCCACCACTCCATCGATCCGGACGAGACCGACAGCAACTTCGGTTTCAATCTGAGCTGCTGGGATCGGCTGTTTGGCACTTGGCGCGCCCAGCCTGGACTGGGTCATGAGCGGATGGTGATCGGCCTCGAGCGGTTTCGCGCCCCGCGCGAGTTGTGGCTCGACCGGATGCTGCTCCAACCGCTGCGCTGAATCGGGCCGCTGCACCGAACCTCCCGGCCGGTGTATGCTTCCAGACTCGATTCACCTGCGAGCGAGCACACACCATGACCACCTTCACGCCCATTTCCGCACTGATCGGCGGTTTGATGATCGGTGGCAGTGCGGCACTGCTGCTGCTTGGCAGCGGCCGCATCGCCGGCATCAGCGGCATCGCCTTCGGACTGCTGCCGGCCAGCAACGGCGAGCGTGGCTGGCGGCTGATGTTTCTGGGCGGCCTGCTGCTCGGCACCCTGTTGGCCTGGCAGCTTCCCACGCTCACCTTCGCACCGCGTCAGGGCTTTCCACTCTGGGCGCTGCTGGTCGCCGGATTCCTGGTCGGCACCGGCACCCGCCTCGGCAATGGCTGCACCAGCGGGCATGGCATCTGCGGCCTTGGCCGCCGTTCGCCGCGCTCGCTGGCCGCCACCCTGACCTTCGTGCTGGTGGCGATGGTCACCTTCTTCCTGTTGCGCCATGTGCTGGGAGTGCTGTCATGAAAGCGCGGGTGGCTGCCCTGATCAGTGGCATTCTGTTCGGCCTGGGGTTGACCGTCTCCCAGATGGTCAACCCGAAAAAGGTGTTGGGTTTTCTCGATGTCGCCGGCCAGTGGGATCCGAGCCTGCTGCTGGTGATGGGCGGTGGGGTGCTGGTCACCGTGCTGAGCTTTCCGTGGATTCAGCGCCGGGGTCGACCGCTGTGGGCTGAACGGTTCAGCCTGCCGACCCGCAGCGACATCGACCGCAACCTGCTGCTGGGCGCTGCCCTGTTCGGCATCGGTTGGGCGATTGCCGGCTACTGTCCCGGTCCGGCGATTGCCGCCCTGCTGATCAACCCGGCCGAGGCGGTTCCCTTCGTGCTGGCAATGCTGCTTGGCGCCTGGCTGCAACCGCGCTGGCTCGGCCGCTGAAGCACGGCTGGAGCGGCCGGCTCAGGGCGGCGGTCGTCCGGCAAAGACGCGGGCGAACTCCTGCCGCGGACTCTGTGCCTTGACCGGCACGATCTCCGGCGGCCGTGCGGCCAGTGCTGCGAGCGCTGTGTCGACGTTGGCAAAGTCGAGCAGCAGTTCGACGGTGGCATAGGTGGGAATCGGCAGAAAGATCTCGCCCCGCTGATGGGTGTCGAGTGCCGTCTGTGGCCGCAGCCAGCGGTGGTCGTCGATCTCGACCCCGTCGACCTGCACTTGGGCACCGTGGTGGGCCGGTGCCGCGAAGAACCAGGTGGCAAAGCGCTTCGGCTGGTCGAGCGGCGTGGTCCAGTGGCTCAGGGTGATCAGCTGATGCAGCAACAGTTCGAGGCCGGCCTCCTCGCGCGCCTCGCGCACGGCGGCGACACGGGCAGCACCATGGTGATCATCTGGCGCATCGGTGGGCCAATCTTCCGGATCGACATGACCGCCAGGAAAGACCCAGGCACCGCCGGCGAAGCTGAGCCGGGCATGGCGGCGCAGCAACAGAATCTCCAGCCCGTCGACGCCATCGCGCAGTGGCACCACGGTGGCGGCATGCTTGGCGGGGACCATCGCGGGGCCTCCTGTCGGGCTCAATGGCGCCTGCCGGTCGGCAACGGCATGATCTTGCCATGCTCGGGCGGCACGATGGTGGGTGCTGCGTTCCGGTAGCGGGTCAGCAGTTCGGCGCAGTCGGCAAAGCCGATCAGCGCCTCGATGGTGTGGTAGGTGGGCATGATGATGAAGATCTCATCGCGCAGGTAGGCATCGAGCGCCGCCTGTGGCCGGTACCAGCGATGTTCATGGATCTCGGAGCCATCGATCACCACCTGCTGCGGCTGTGACAGCGGCGCCAGAAAGAACCAGGTGGCGAAGCGCTTGGGACTCGAGCCCGGCGTGGTCCAGTGCGACAGGCAGACCAGTTGGTCGAGCGCGAGCGTGAGTCCACTCTCCTCGTGGGCTTCGCGCACTGCCGCATGGCGGGCGGCGATCAACTCGTCGCGGCCGGGCGCCTGGGCGTAGTCCTCTTCATCGAGGCGTCCGCCGGGAAAGACCCAGGCACCACCGACGAAGTCGAGCCGGGCATTGCGCCGCAGCAGCAGAATCTCCACCCCGTCATCGCCATCGCGCAGCGGCACCACGGTGGCGGCTGGAATTGGCGTTGCCACCTTGCCGTTCGGTTGTTTCATCTTTGCAGGCCGTTCACCAGAAGCCGGCCAGGTCGGCGGCTCGAAATTCCAGGTTGAATCGCCGCATCATACCCGATTCACCCGAGCGCACGCGGCTCACCCGCGGCCTTTGCGTTTCGGGAGGGTTCTGCCGGCGCCACGCCCGGCGGGGCTTCGGCTTGGCCCGCTGGCCGGACGGCGCGGCGCGCGCGCCCCTTCGGGGGTCTGGCCGGTGCCGGCCGGTTGCCAGCTTGGCACCAGATGGTGCCGGCCATTGCCGATCAGGTCGCCGCGGCCCATGCGGCGCAGCGCTTCGCGCAGCAGTGGCCAGTTTTCGGCATCGTGATAGCGCAAAAAAGCCTTGTGCAGCCGGCGGGTGCGCTCGCCCTTGGGGATTCTGAGCCGCTCGTCACGCTTCAAGCTCTTGAGTGGGTTGCGGCCGCTGCGGTACATGGCGGTGGCCAGCGCCATCGGCGTCGGCAGAAAGGTCTGTACCTGGTCGAGGCGGAAGTTGTGCTGTTTCAGCCAGAGTGCCAGGTTGAGCATGTCTTCATCGGTGGTGCCGGGGTGGGCGGCGATGAAGTAGGGAATCAGATACTGCTCCTTGCCCGCCTCGCGCGAGAAGCGCTCGAACATCTCGCGGAACGCCTCGTAACTGCCGATGCCCGGCTTCATCATCACCGACAGTGGGCCCGGCTCGGTGTGCTCCGGCGCGATCTTCAGATAGCCGCCAACATGGTGGGTCACCAGTTCGCGCACATACTCCGGGCTGCGCACCGCCAGGTCATAACGCAGCCCCGAGGCGACCAGCACCTTCTTGATGCCGGGCAGCGTGCGCGCCTTGCGGTAGAGCTGGATCAGCGGGGTATGGTCGGTATTGAGATTGGGGCAGATTCCCGGATGGACGCAGGAGAGCCGGCGACAGCTCGACTCGATCTGCGGATCCTTGCACTGCAACCGGTACATGTTGGCGGTGGGGCCGCCGAGGTCGGAGATCACGCCGGTGAAGCCGGGCGTCTTGTCGCGGATCTCCTCGATCTCGTGCAGGATCGACGCCTCCGAGCGGCTCTGGATGATCCGCCCCTCATGCTCGGTGATCGAGCAGAAGGTGCAGCCGCCGAAGCAGCCGCGCATGATGTTGACCGAGAAGCGGATCATCTCCCAGGCCGGGATGCGGGCATCGCCATAGGCCGGATGAGGCGCGCGCGCGTAGGGCAGGTCGAACACCCCGTCCATCTCGGCGGTGGTGAGCGGAATCGGCGGTGGATTGAGCCACAGGTCGCGGTCCCCGTGGCGCTGCACCAGCGCCCGCGCATTGCCGGGGTTCGACTCCAGATGCAGCGTGCGCGAAGCGTGGGCGTAGAGCACGGCATCTTCCTTCACCACCTCGAAGTCCGGCAGCCGCACCACGGTGCGGTCGCGGTCGAGCCGCCGCTTGCCCGGCTCGAAGCGGATCACCTGTGCCGTGGCCGGCTCGCCACTGGCGCAGGCCGGTTCGCCGCCGACGGGCGTCATCGCATAGGGATCAACCGGCGGCTCGATGCGCCCCGGTGCATCCAGCAGGCTGGAGTCGATCTCGCTCCAGCCCGGTGGCAGGGCGCCATGCCGGCGCAGAAAGGCGGTGCCGCGCAGGTCGGTGATCTGCTCGATCGGCTCGCCCCGCGCCAGCCGATGGGTCAGCTCCACCAGCGCCCGTTCGGCATTGCCGAAGAGCAGAATATCGGCCTTGCTGTCGACCAGCACCGAGCGGCGCACCTTGTCCGACCAGTAATCGTACTGGGCGATGCGGCGCAGGCTGGCCTCGATGCCGCCGAGCACCACCGGCACTCCGGCACAGGCTTCGCGGCAGCGCTGCGCATAGACGATCACCGCCCGGTCGGGCCGACGGTCCGGCGCTCCGCCCGGCGTGTAGGCATCATCGGAACGGCGGCGACGGTCGGAGGTGTAGCGGTTGACCATCGAATCCATGTTGCCGGCGGTGATGCCGAAGTAGAGGTTGGGCCGGCCCAGCGCGCGGAACGGCTCGGCATCGTGCCAGTCGGGCTGGGCGATGATGCCGACGCGAAAGCCCTGCGCTTCGAGCAGCCGGCCCACCAGCGCCATGCCGAAGCTGGGGTGGTCGATGTAGGCATCGCCGGTGACCAGAATGACATCGCAACTGTCCCAGCCGAGTTGCTCCATCTCGTCACGGGACATCGGCAAAAAGGGTGTGACACCGAAGCGTGCGGCCCAATGTTTACGGTAAGAGAAGAGACTTTTGGCGTTTTGCATCGGCCCATTCTAGGCTGAAGTTCCAGCGCCGTCTCGGCTGTTCACCCCGGTTCAGTCCAGCAGGCGTGCTCTGCTGCCGTCAGCGCAGAGCATCCGGGCCGGGAAGCAGCCCCGGTGCATGAGCCTGCTGTGGTTGCAGCGCAACCCACTGCCGACCGACTGGGTGATGCAGGGGAAGTGGTAACGGCGTTTGATGCCTGCCCGCAGACCAAACGGAGAGTAGAGACAGACTTGGAGCCAAAGACGCTGAAAACAGGGCATTTCGGCGGATGGCCACCCGCAGCACAGATGGCCGGAACCCTGCGTAGTGCAGGGATTTTGGCCAAGAAAAAGGGCCCGGAGATTGTCCGAGCCCTTCAATTTGGTGGTGGGGTGGAACCCCGCACCAAACGACTATCCAAGGGCACACCCATTTACACCCATTGCATGGGTTTCGCAGACCGTCTTGCGGCGAATGGCATCTTCTATCGCCGCACAAGATGCGGCGAATACCTTGCACATGCGGAGATTGAAGGCCATGATCATCCGCATGAATAGCGGTGGTTACGCATACATCTGGCAGGCCGGCGACTGGCCGAACTGGCACTTCGACCTGGGAGCTCTGGCTGGGCCCATGGCCGAGGTCAGTCGTGCCCAGGGGCTCCTGATGGGCCGTCTGGCCGACGTGGGCGTGGCGCTGCGCGATCAGGCGAGCCTCGCGGCGCTGACGGAGGATGTGGTCAAGACCAGCGAGATCGAGGGCGAGCAGCTCAATGTCGAATCCGTGCGTTCATCCATCGCCCGCAGGCTGGGCGTGGACATCGGCGCGCTGGCCCCGGTGGATCGTCACGTCGAAGGCGTGGTCGAGATGGTGCTGGATGCCACCGCCAACTGCCATGCGCCGCTGTCACGGGAGCGGCTGTTCGGCTGGCACGCAGCGCTGTTTCCTGCCGGCTACTCAGGCCTTTCCAGGATCAAGGTCGGCGGCTGGCGCGACGATGCCAGCGGTCCGATGCAGGTGGTGTCCGGTCCCATCGGCCGCCAGCGCGTGCATTTCGAGGCGCCGCCCGCCGGTCGTCTGGAGACCGAAACCAGCCGATTCATGAGCTGGCTCAATAGCGCATCAAGCGAACCGCCGTTGCTCAAGGCCGGTCTTGGCCACCTCTGGTTCGTCACCTTGCACCCGTTCGACGACGGCAACGGACGTATCGCGAGGGCCATCTCCGACCTGCTGCTGGCGCGCGCCGACGGCAGCCCGCAACGCTTCTACAGTCTGTCGGCGCAGATCCAGCGGGAGCGCAAGGCGTACTACGACATCCTGGAGCGGACCCAGAAGCGGTCGATGGACGTCACCGAGTGGCTCGCCTGGTTCCTCGACACCCTCCATCGCGCCGTCGATCAGGCGCACCACACACTCGATGCCGTATTGGCCAAGGCGCGCTTCTGGCAGCGCTGGGCGGCAACGCCCTTGAACGAGCGGCAGGTAAAGCTGCTCAACCGACTGCTCGACGGCTTCGAAGGCAAGCTCACCAGCAGCAAGTGGGCGGCCATCGCCAAGTGTTCACCGGACACGGCCCTGCGCGACATCAATGACCTGCTTGCGCGGGGTGTGCTGCGGAAATCGGATGCGGGTGGGCGCAGTACCAGTTACGAGCTGAACGATCTGCCAGAGTAGCTGCGTTTCCTGGAATTGCGTTGGCTCGTGGGCGGAGCAGCGCATTCATGGACTCCTGCCAACTCATTCGGAAGGAGACCAAGATGGACGTCGTTCACCTCAATCAAAAGCAACTGGCCGCGCGCTGGCATCTCAGCGAGGCCTGCCTTGAGCGCTGGCGCAGCGAGGGGATCGGACCCAAGTTCCTGAAGCTCTGCGGTCGGGTGCTCTACAGGCAGGTCGACATCGAGTCATGCGAGGAATCTTGCCTGCAGGTATCAACCAGCGCATCGCCGCGTTGAATGGTGACCAGTTTGGCGCTTTGCGTCAGAGGTGGTCAGTGAACCGCTTGATCCGTCATGACTCAACTAATTGATTTATATAAGTTTAAAGTGCGACCCTTGCGGACTTCGGGCCGGTTTCAGGAAGCGAGGTCGGAGCGAGGAATGGTCAGGAGGAGTGGAATGTGGCCCGGAACGGCCAATTCGGGCGGCTGGCGCAGTCTGCAGGAACCCCCCAACAACACGCGGGAACCGGCGCGATCAGGCAAGAAAAAACCCCAACCGAGAACGGTTGGGGTTTCATTATTGGTGGAGGCGGCGGGAATCGAACCCGCGTCCGTCAGTCCTCAACCCTCAGATCTACATGCTTAGTCTGGTCTATTGATCTGACCGAAGACGACCCGACCGACAGGGTTGTCTTCGATGGTCCTGGAGTTTTTTGACAGCCTTGCCCCAGGCGAGCGCCGCTGCGATCTTGTGATTGTGTGACCTCCGAATTCCAGATCTGCACAAGCACAGTCTGGTCGAAGGCTGGCCGGCTTAAGCGGCCAGGGCGTAGGTTTCGTCGTTGGCAACTATAGTAGTTGCAGCGATTGATTTACGAGAGTCACTACCCTCTCGGCATGCACCTTGGGCCTTGCAACCGGCGTCGAAGCCAAGTCGCCCCCCTAGCGTGTGCTGACAGAATGGGGCTGTTGCCGGTTTTTTTCAAGTGCCCTCGGGTTTCGTGGTTCGAATTCCTCTCTTTGGTGCACAGACCCACCCTTGCCTGAGACCGCGCGGCTGATCAGCGGGTGGTGTGACGCAGCACCCGCTCTTTCTCCCGCGCCCAGTCACGCTCCTTTTCGCTGGCGCGCTTGTCGTACAGCTTCTTGCCCTTGGCCAGGGCCACTTCGCACTTGACGTGGTTGCCCTTCCAGTAGAGCGCGGTGGGGATGCAGGTGTAGCCCTTCTGGGTGACGGCACCGATCAACTGGTTCAGCTCGCGACGGTTGAGCAGCAGCTTGCGGGTGCGGGTGGGGTCGGGCGTGATGTGGGTCGAAGCGGTACCGAGCGGCGTGATCAGTGCGCCGAGCAGAAAGGCCTCGCCCTCCTTCAGCAGCACATAGGCATCGACCAGTTGCGCCTTGCCGGCACGCAGACTCTTGACCTCCCAGCCTTCCAGCGCAATGCCGGCCTCGAAGCGCTCTTCGAGCGCGTAGTCGTGCCGGGCGCGGCGGTTGAGGGCAATGGTGCCGCCCTGCGGGGCGGTCTTGGCGGGTTTGCTCATCGTGCCATTATAGGGCGACGGCGACGAAGATGCTTGAGCTGCCGGGAACGGCGCCGCAAAATGGTCGCCCCTTCAAGCAGTTTACCTCTGGCCAGAGTTGATCGATGACCCGCATCCGCCGCACTGTCCTGCTGCCCTATCCGGTCGAGAAACTCTATGCGCTGATCAACGACATCGAACGCTATCCCGAGTTCATGGAGGGCTGCGTCGGTGCGCAACTGCTCTGCGTCGAGCCAGACACACTGGTGGCCCGGCTCGATCTGGCCAAGGGACCGCTGCGGCAGAGCTTCACCACGCGCAATCACCTGCACCCCCCCCACTCGATCCGGATGGAGCTGGAGGCGGGGCCATTCAGCCAGTTCGCCGGCCAGTGGCAACTCGATGCCCTGGGGACGCAGGGCTGCAAGGTGAGTCTCGATCTGGAGTTCGAACTGGCCAGCAAGCTGATCAGTCTGGCCGCCGGCAAACTGTTCCAGAGTGTGGCCGATCAGATGGTCGATGCCATCTGCCTGCGGGCGCACACGCTGCTGGGCGCAGCCAGACCCTGAGGCACGAGGTGGCGATGGCAAAGGGCAGGATCAGGGTCGAGGTGGTCCATGCACTGGCGCAGCGACAGCGGCTGATCGAACTGGAGGTGGCCGAAGACTGCACGGCGCTGCAGGCGGTCGAGCAGTCGCTCATCACGCTGGAGTTTCCCGAGATCGATCTGGATCACTGCCGAATGGGGATCTTTTCGCAGCCGATCGAAGCACCGGCGCAGCACCGGCTGCGAGAGGCAGACCGGGTGGAGATCTACCGGCCATTGCGGATCGATGCCAAGAGCCGGCGGCGCCAGCGCGCCGCGATCAGGAAAAAACAGCGCGCTCGCGGACGCTCACTCTGACTTGGCCGGCGGCGGTGCGTTGTCGCGCTCGACCCGCGCCAGCTTGCCCTGGGTGAAGTAGAGGATCAGATGCTGGCGTTCGGTGCGCCCATCGGCGGCCTGCAGGTCGTACCAGTAGTCCCAGCGGTCGGGGTGGAAGGGATCGGTCAGCATCGGCGAGCCGAGCAGATAGCGCACCTGCTGGGTGGTCATGCCGCTCTTGAGCGCGGCCACCGCCTCGGGCTTGACCAGGTTGCCCTGCTGGATGTCGATGCGGTAGGCAAACGGAAAACGGAAGTCGTGCGTGCTCGAACAGCCCCACAAAATAAACGGAAACAGGGCCAAAATCAGCAGCTTAACCTTTTGCATCGAGGGTTCGATTCCATTATCTTGGTGAGCGGGGTGTCACCGCAGGCAGACACGGCCAGCGATCATACCCTAATTCCAAGCCCCCTACACGAGCACGGGTTGATCACACCATGTCCAACCAGGCGCTGAGAAACGCCGGCCTCAAGGTCACGCTGCCGCGTGTCAAGATTCTGCAGCTGCTCGAAGTATCGAATCGGCGGCACATGAGCGCCGAGGATGTCTACAAGGCGCTGCTGGCGACCGGCGAGGATGTCGGTCTGGCGACGGTCTACCGGGTGCTGACCCAGTTCGAGGCGGCGGGGCTGGTCATCCGCCACCACTTCGAGGGCGGAAACTCGGTCTTCGAACTCTCCGATGTCGACCACCACGACCACATCGTCTGCATCAAGTGCGACAGGGTCGAGGAGTTTTCCGATGCCGTGGTCGAAGCGCGGCAGGAGAAAATCTCCGCCGAGATGGGCTATGAGCTGACTGGTCACAGCTTCTATCTCTACGGCATCTGCCCCCAGTGCCGGGGCGCCAAGCCCTAACTTTCGGCAGCCCGGGATGACTGCGCGCCCCTGGCCACCAGCTCGCGGGCATGTTCGAGCGCCCGTGCGCTGATCTGTGTCCCGCCCAGCATTCGCGCCACCTCCTGGGTGCGCGCCTCTCGATCCAGCTCCACCAGCCGGGTGGCGGCACGGCCATCGATCACCTGCTTGACCACCTGCAGGTGGTGGTCGGCCTGGGCCGCCACCTGCGGCTGATGGGTCACGCAGAGCAGTTGCCCGTGTTCGGCCAGCTCATGCAGTGCCTGGCCGACCACTTCGGCCACGCCACCGCCAATGCCGACATCCACCTCATCGAACACCAGGGTGGGCGTGGCGACCGTGGTGGCGGCGGTCACCTGCACCGCCAGACCGATGCGGGAAAGCTCACCTCCCGAAGCCACCTTGCCGAGTGGTCGCGGCGGCATGCCCGGGTTGGTGACGATCAGGAATTCGACGCTCTGCTGACCCTCTGGACGCGGCAGGTCGCTGGCGCTGTCGGTCAGTTGCAGTTCGAAGCGGGCATCGGGCAGGCTGAGCCGCCGCAGCCGGGCGGTCACCGCCGCCGCGAAGCGGGGGGCGGCCTGGCGCCGCTTGTCGCCCAGGGCGGTGGCGGCGGTCTGATACCCCTGCGCGATCTGCTCCAGCTCGGCCTGCAACTGCGCGGTTTCACCCTCGACCGAGTGCAGCCGCTGCAACTGTGCATCGAGCGACGCCAGCAGCGATGCCAGTTCATCGACCGGAACCTGATGCTTGCGCGCCAGCCGATGCAGGGTGGTGAGCCGCTCGTCGACGGCACGCAGCCGGGCTTCGTCCACCTCGAGTTCGTCGAGGTAACGGTCGAGCAGCGTGGCGGCCTCCTCCAACTGGATCGCGGCGCCTTCCACCAGCTCGGTCAGGATCGGCAGCGTGCCGCCCTGCCGCAGCCAGTCGGCCAGCAACTGACGCAGACGGCGCAGCCCCTGCAGCAGGTTGCCGTCGTCATCGCCGCGCAGCGCGCCCAGCGCCTGATGGCCCAGCTGCAGGATCGATTCGGCATTGGCCAGCAGCCGCTGCTCGGCTTCGAGCTGGGCATATTCGCCGGGCAGCGGCTGGGCCGCTTCGAGTTCGGTGTGCTGGAACTCCAGCAATTCGCGCCGCGCCAGCGTGGCGGCATTTTCCTCCTCGCGCGCTCGAAGCTGCGTCTGCACCTGCCGCCAGCGCTGGCAGAATGCGGCCACCTGTTCCGCCTCCGCTTGGGCCATGGCGTAACCATCGAGCAGCGCGGTCTGCACTTCGCGGCGCAGCAGTCGTTGATGGGCATGCTGACCCTGGATGTCGATCAACTGATGCCCCAGATCGCGCAGCAGGGTGAGTGGCACCGGCTGTCCATTCAGGTAGGCGCGGGAGCGGCCATCGCGCAGCAGCGTGCGACGCAGCAGGCAGTGTGCCTCGCCGTTGTCGAGCTCCTGTTCGGCCAGCCAGGCGCGCACTTCGGGCTGGTGGGTCAGGTCGAATTCGACGTGGATCTCGGCACGCTCGGCCCCTTCGCGGATCGAGGCGCTGTCGGCACGGTCACCGAGCGCCAGCGCCAGCGCATCGAGCAGAATCGACTTGCCGGCACCGGTCTCGCCGGTGATCACGGTCATGCCTGGCTGAAAGTCGATTTCGAGCCGTTCGGCCACGGCATAATTTGAAATCAGCAAATGTGTCAGCATATAGTTGATGAATATCTGTGCTGTTGCCCCGCCGGGGTGATTGTAAGAGGGATCAAGGACCCAAGACCATGGTGCGCACCCGTCACACCGTCGCAAGTCACGGTAATGCAGACCCTGCACTCGACACCCGCGAGCGTCTGTTGCTGCGCGTTCTGATCGAGCGCTTCATTCGTGATGGCGAGCCAGTCGGCTCGAAAAGTCTGGTCAGCGAAAGCGGCCTCTGCGTCAGTTCGGCCACCGTGCGCAACACGCTGGCCAGGCTGGAGGAGCGGGGCTATCTCAGTTCGCCGCACCACTCGGCCGGCCGGGTGCCGACCGCGCGCGGCTATCGGTTCTTTGTCGACCATCTGCTGCATCCGACGCTGCCGACCGCCGAGATCAGCCAGCTCTGGCGTCAGGTCGACCGCTCGCTGTCGGCCCCGGAGATGGTCGAATCGACCTCGCGGCTGCTGGCCGACCTGACCGGCATGGCCGGTGTTGTCACGCTGCCCCGGCTCAACCATGTCAATCTGCGGCGCATCGAGTTCCTGCCCCTCAGCGACCGCCGTGTACTGGTGATTCTGGTGCTGCATGAGCGCGAGGTGCAGCAGCGGGTGATCCGGGTCGAGCGCGACTACAGCGCCATGACGTTGCAGCAGGCCGCCAACTACCTCAACCTCCACTTCGCCGGCGGCTCGCTGCAGCACATTCGCGATCAGTTGCTGCTGACGATGGCGCAGGACCGCGCGGCAATGGACCAGCTGATGGAGACGGTGCTGGAGGTGGCCAGCAAAACCTTCGCCGAGCCTGAAGAGGCATCGGCCGACTGTCTGGTGCTGGGCGAAGCCAACCTGCTCAGCAGCGAGCATCTGGTCACGCTGGATCGGGCCCGCGAGCTGTTTGAAACCCTGCGGCACAAGCAGGAGATCCTCCATCTGCTCGACCGCTCGCTGCACACCGAGGGCGTCCGCCTCCTCATCGGTGCCGAGTCGGGGCTGCACTCACTGCAGGGGTGCAGCGTGGTCACCGCGCCCTACTGCCACCAGGGCCGGCAGGTGGGCGTGCTGGGCCTCATCGGTCCGCTGCGCATGGCGTACCAGCAGGTGATCCCGATGGTCAGTGCTGCGGCCCAATTGCTCTCCACCTCCTTGAATCGCTGAAGAATAGCCCCACATCGGCCCTGCCTCGCCCGTGAGGGTGATGGCGCGCTTTCGTATTCTTGAAAATTTCAGGGAGCCCTTGGCATGTCCGACCATGATCCGACACCCGTTGACGACGCCGCCCACGGCGAAGCGATGGCAGAATCACATCCGGCCAGCACGGCAGAACAGCTCGTCGAATTGCAGCAGAAGCTGGCCGAGGCCGAAGCCAAGGTCAGCGCGGCCGAAGAGCGCGCGCTGCGCCTGCAGGCCGAGCAGCAGAACCTGCTGCGCCGCAGCCAGCAGGAGATCGAGAAGGCCCACAAGTTCGCGCTGGAGAAGTTCGCGCTCGAACTGCTGCCGGTGGTCGACAACCTCGAGCGCGGCCTGCGTGCCATCGACCCGCAGCGGGAAGATCTGCAACTCTTCGCCGAGGGCATGACACTGACCCTCAAGTCACTGCTCGATGCCCTGGCCCGCTTCAACATCGAACCGATCGACCCGGCCGGCCAGTCGTTCGACCCGCAACTGCATCAGGCGGTGGCGATGGTCGAGCTGCCCGGCGCCGCCCCTGGCAGCGTCATCGATGTGGTCCAGAAGGGCTACAGTCTGAATGGCCGGCTGCTGCGGGCCGCCATGGTGGCGGTCGCCAAGGGGGTCAGCGGCTCGGTCGATCAGCGCGTCTGAACCGATCCGGCCTTGAAAATGGCGCAATGACGCCAATATCCAGCACAACATCCAGAGCGGGCTGAAGCAAGGCCCGGATCCAGCAAAGCGGAGAGAGACGAATGGGAAAAATCATTGGCATCGACCTGGGCACCACCAACTCCTGCGTGGCAGTGATGGAGGGCGGTTCTCCCAAGGTGATCGAGAACTCCGAAGGTGACCGCACCACCCCCTCGATCATCGCCTACACCAGCGACAACGAGATTCTGGTCGGCCAGTCGGCCAAGCGGCAGGCGGTCACCAACCCCGAGAACACCCTCTACGCGGTCAAGCGGCTGATCGGCCGCAAGTTCACCGACGATGTCGTGCAGAAGGACATCAAGATGGTGCCCTACAAGATCGCCAAGGCCGACAACGGCGATGCCTGGGTCGAGGTGAAGGGGCAGAAGATGGCGCCGCCGCAGATCTCGGCACAGGTGCTGAAAAAGATGAAGAAAGCCGCCGAGGATTACCTTGGCGAAGAGGTCACCGAGGCAGTGATCACCGTGCCGGCCTACTTCAACGACTCGCAGCGGCAGGCGACCAAGGATGCCGGGCGCATCGCCGGGCTCGACGTCAAGCGGATCATCAACGAGCCGACCGCCGCGGCCCTGGCCTACGGCATGGACAAGAAGCGGGGCGACTCGGTGGTGGCGGTCTATGACCTCGGCGGCGGCACCTTCGACATCTCGATCATCGAGATCGCCGAGGTCGACGGCGAACATCAGTTCGAGGTGCTCTCGACCAATGGCGACACCTTCCTGGGTGGCGAGGACTTCGACCTGCGTGTCATCGAATATCTGGCCGAGGAGTTCAAGAAGCAGAGCGGCATCGACCTGCACAACGATCCGCTGGCGCTGCAACGGCTCAAGGAGGCGGCCGAAAAGGCCAAGATCGAGCTGTCGAGCAGCCAGCAGACCGACATCAACCTGCCCTACATCACCGCCGATGCCAGTGGTCCCAAGCACCTGGTGCTGAAGCTGACCCGCGCCAAGCTGGAGTCGCTGGTCGACGAACTGGTCGAGCGCACCATCGAGCCGGTGCGCATCGCACTGAAGGATGCCGGCCGCAAGCCGAGCGAAATCGACGAGGTGATCCTGGTCGGCGGCCAGACCCGCATGCCGATGGTGCAGACCAAGGTGAAGGAGTTCTTCGGTCGCGAGCCGCGCAAGGATGTCAACCCTGACGAGGCGGTGGCGCTGGGCGCAGCCATTCAGGCCGGCGTGCTGTCGGGTGACGTGAAGGATGTGCTGCTGCTCGACGTCACCCCGCTGTCGCTCGGCATCGAGACCATGGGCGGCGTCGCCACCGTGCTGATCGAAAAGAACAGCACCATCCCGACCCGCAAGTCGCAGATCTTCAGCACCGCCGACGACAACCAGACCGCAGTCACCATCCATGTCGTGCAGGGCGAGCGCAAGCGTGCCGCCGACAACAAGTCGCTGGGCCGGTTCGATCTGGCCAACATTCCGCCGGCACCGCGCGGCATGCCACAGATCGAGGTGAGCTTCGACATCGATGCCAACGGCATCCTCAACGTGTCGGCCAAGGACAAGGCGACCGGCAAGGAGCAGTCGATCGTCATCAAGGCATCGAGTGGCCTGTCGGATGACGAGATTGCCAGCATGGTGCGCGACGCCGAATCCCACGCCGAGGAGGATCGCCGCTTCAGCGAGCTGGTCGCCGCGCGCAACAGTGGCGATGGCCTGATCCACGCCACCCGCAAGACGCTGCAGGAGGCCGCCGACAAGGTCGGCAGCGACGAGAAGCAGAAGATCGAGGCCGCCATCACCGCACTCGAAACCGCCATCAAGGGCGATGACGTCAAGGCCATCGAGAGCGCCAGCGAGGCGCTCAGCGGACTCTCCGCCGAACTGGCGCAGAAGCTCTACGCCGAGCAGGCTGCGGCGGGCGGCGGCGAAGCGCAGTCGGCCGGCGCCGGCCGCAGCAGCGGCCGCGACGATGACGCCGTCGATGCCGAGTTCGAAGAGGTCAAGGATGACAAGTAAGGCCCTCTGATTCACCGCACCGGCGGTGCACGCTCTGGACGCAAAGCCCGCTTTGCGTCCTTTTTGTTTGACTGACTGCGAAACAGAGCAACCCCTAGAGCCATGTCGAAGCGCGATTATTACGAAGTGCTGGGTGTCGCCCGCGATGCCTCCGAGCAGGATCTGAAGAAGGCCTACCGTCGCCTGGCGATGAAGTACCACCCTGACCGCAACAGCGACGATGCTGATGCGGAGCAGAAGTTCAAGGAGGCCAATGAAGCCTTCGAGGTGCTCTCCGATGCCGACAAACGGGCCGCCTACGACCGCTTCGGCCATGCCGGGCTCGAAGGTGCCGCCGGTGGCAGCGGCTTTGGTGGCGCCAACTTCAGCGACATCTTCAGCGATGTCTTCGGCGACATCTTCGGTGGCGGGGGCGGCGGCGGTGCACGCCGCAACCGGCCGCAGCGCGGTGCCGACTTGCAGTACACGCTCGAGCTGAACCTCGAAGAGGCGGTGCGCGGCCACACCGTCAACATCCGTGTGCCGATTCTCGAAGAGTGCGAAAGCTGCGATGGCTCCGGCGCCAAACCGGGCTCGACGCCCTCGAACTGCACCACCTGCGGCGGCATCGGTCAGGTGCGGATGCAGCAGGGCATCTTCTCGGTGCAGCAGACCTGCCCGAAGTGCCGGGGCAGCGGCAAGATGATCAGCAACCCCTGCCCCAAGTGCCGGGGCGAGGGCCGGGTCGAGCAGCAGAAGACCCTGTCGGTCAAGGTGCCGCCCGGTGTCGACAATGGCGACCGCATCCGCCTCTCCGGCAAGGGCGAGGCAGGGCTCAAGGGCGGCCCCAGCGGCGACCTCTATGTGCAGATCGTGGTGCGCGAGCATCCGATCTTCGAGCGTGACGGCCGCAACCTCTACTGCACCGTGCCGATCTCCTTCGTCGATGCCGCCCTGGGTGGCGAGCTGGAGGTGCCGACGCTCGATGGCCGGGTGGCGCTGAAGATTCCACCCGAAACCCAGACCAACGAGCTGTTCCGCGTGCGGGGCAAGGGGGTGGCGCCGGTGCGTGGCGGTGCCGCCGGCGACCTGCTGTGCCGGGTCACCATCGAGACCCCGGTCAACCTCAGCGAAGAGCAGAAGACGCTGCTGCGCGAATTCCAGCGCAGCCTGGAGCAGAAGGGCAAGAACCAGTCGCCAAAGACCCACTCCTGGTTCGACGGCGTCAAGAAGTTCTTCGACGACCTGACCCAATGACCCCGTTGCAGACGCAAGCACAGATGAACCGCATCGCCATTGTCGGCGCCGCCGGACGCATGGGCAAGGCGCTGATCGAGGCCTCCGCCAGCACGGCACAGTGCCGGCTCACCACGGTGACGGTGCGACCCGGCAGCTCGCTGGTCGGTGCCGACGCCGGCGAGCTGGCCGGCATCGGCCGCCTTGATCTGCCGATCAGCGCCGGGCTGGCACGGCAGCTCGATCGGTTCGACACCCTGATCGACTTCACCACCCCCACGGCCACGCTCGACCATCTGGCGCTCTGTCGGCAGGCAGGCAAGCGCATGGTGATCGGCACCACCGGCTTCACCGCCGCGCAGCGCGCCACCATCGAAGCCGCCAGCCGTGAGATCGCCATCGTGCTGGCCCCCAACATGAGCGTCGGCGTCAACCTCTGCTTCAAGCTGCTCGAACTGGCCGCCCAGGTGCTGGGTGATGAGGTCGATGTCGAAGTGATCGAGGCGCACCACCGCAACAAGGTCGACGCCCCCTCGGGCACGGCGCTGCGGATGGGCGAAGTGGTGGCCCAGGCGCTCGGCCGCGATCTGGCGCAGTGCGCGCTCTATGGCCGTGAAGGGCAGACCGGCGTGCGTGACCGCCAGACCATCGGCTTTGCCACGGTGCGCGCCGGCGACATCGTCGGCGACCACACCGTGCTGTTCGCCGGCGAGGGCGAGCGGGTCGAGATCACCCACAAATCGAGCAGCCGCATCACCTATGCGCGCGGCTCGCTGCGCGCCGCCCAGTGGCTGGCCGACCGGCCGCACGGGCTGTTCGACATGCAGGATGTGCTGGGGCTGCGCTAATCGGCAACGAAGGGGTTGGTCTTGCGCTCGTAGCCGAAGGTCGACTCCGGACCATGCCCCGGAATGAAGGTGACATCATCGCCCAGAGGCCAGAGCTTGTGGGTGATCGAGTCGATCAGCGTCTGGTGGTCACCGAGCGGAAAGTCGGTGCGGCCGATCGAGCCGGCGAAGAGCACATCCCCCACCTGGGCCAGCCGCGCCTCGGGCGCGAAGAAGACCACATGGCCCGGCGTGTGGCCCGGGCAGTGCAGCACCTCGAGGGTCACCTCGCCAAAGCGGACCCGGTCACCATCGGCCAGCCAGCGGTCTGGCTCGAAGCTGCGCCCCTTGAAGCCGAACATCTCGCCCTGCTTGGGAATCTGCTCGATCCAGAAGCGGTCCGCCTCATGCGGTCCCTCGATCGGCACCCCGAGCCGTTCGGCCAGATCGGCCACGCCACTGGCATGGTCGAGGTGGCCATGGGTCACCAGAATCTTCTCGACCGTGGCGCCCTGCTGCGCCACCAGTTGCAGGATGCGGTCAACCTCGCCACCGGGGTCGATCACCACTGCCTTGCTGCTCTTTTCGCAGATGAAAAGCGTGCAGTTCTGTTGAAAGGGGGTGACCGGAATGACCGCATATTTCATGATTGAGACCCTGACTGCCGAACGATCGCCGCGGCGATGACCTGAATTTGGACTATACCATGACAGCACTGACGCCCATCCAGATTGCACTGCCCCTGCTCGGACTGCTCCTGCTCTGGCTGGGATGGCGCCTGCTGGCGAGCCGCAGCCGGCAGACGACCACCGCCACCGAACTGGCGCTGATCCAGGAGCGGTTGCAGCAGACGCAGGCGCGCAACGGCGCGCTGGAGCAGGCGCTGCATCAGGTCAGCGAGCGCGAAGCCCAGTTGCAGGAGCAGTTGCGGCAAGAGACTGCCCGCCGCGCTGCCGCCGAACAGAGCGCCGAGGCGCTGCCCGAACTGCTGCGCGAGCGCGACCGGCTGCTCCAGACGCTGAGCGAACGGCAGGCCACCCTGGCCGAACTGGGCGAACGGCTGGAGCAGGAGCGTCGTGCTGCCGCCGACAAGCTGGCATTGGTCGACCAGGCGCAACTGCGGCTCAGCGATGCCTTCAAGGCACTCTCCGCCGAGGCGCTCAAAAGCAACAACCAGGCCTTCATCGAACTGGCGCAACAGAACCTGGCCCGCTTTCAGGAGGGCGCGCGCGCCGACCTCGACAGCCGCCACCAGGCCGTCGATGCGCTGATCAAACCGATTGGCGAGTCACTGGCCCGGTTCGACGGCAAGCTCGGCGAACTTGAGCAGGCGCGCATCAGTGCCTACAGCGCCCTCAACGAGCAGATGCGGGCGCTGGTCGAAACCCACCTGCCGCAGCTCAAGAGCGAGACCGCCAGCCTGGTCAAGGCGCTGCGCCAGCCCAACGTGCGTGGCCGCTGGGGCGAAATCCAGTTGCAGCGGGTGGTGGAGATGGCCGGGATGCTCGAACATTGCGACTTCGAGCAGCAGAGCAGCCGCAGCAGCGACGAAGGACGGCTGCGGCCTGACCTGATCGTTCGCCTGCCCGGCGGCAAGCAGATCGTCGTCGATGCCAAGGCGCCGCTGGCCGCCTACCTGGAGGCGATGGAAGCCAGCGACGACCTCAGTCGCGCCACCCTGCTGACCGACCATGCCCGGCAGGTGCGCAACCACATCCTCGCCCTCGGCAAGAAGCAGTACTGGGAACAGTTCAACCCGGCACCCGAGTTCGTCGTGCTGTTCCTGCCCGGCGAGATGTTCTTCTCTGCCGCACTGCAGGAAGACCCGTCACTGATCGAATATGGTGTCGGCGAGCGGGTCATTCCGGCCACCCCCACCACCCTGATCGCGCTGCTGCGCGCGGTCGCCTACGGCTGGCGGCAGCAGGCCCAGGCGCGCAATGCCCAGGAGATCAGCGAGTTGGGGCGCGAGCTCTACAAGCGGCTCGCCACCCTGGCCGAGCACTGGGGCAAGGTCGGCAAGGGGCTCAACCAGGCAATGGAGTACTACAACAAGGCCACTGCCACGCTGGAGTCGCGCGTGCTGGTGCAGGCGCGCCGCTTTCGCGAACTGCACGCAGCGCCCGAAGGGGCCGAGATCGCCCTGCTCGAACCGCTCGACCACAGCGCCCGCACCCTGCAGGCAATCGAAATGCAGCAAGAAGAGCCCGAAGCACCGGCCAGCGATTGAACCGGTCACCGGCCGGCCGGGGAACCGGCGCGCGGATGGCCGATGCCTGCCGCCGCCTCATGCGGCGCCCCCTCGACAGGATGAAGAGGTTCGATTCCCGTTGCGAGTCACGATGCCGGTCGGGGTCGGCTCACAGCATCGCGCGACTGCAAACCCTCGGGCGGTCATCAGTAAATCAGCTCGACGCTGCTCTTTGCAGCGGGATCGCCACCCTGCCGCATCATCGCATCGGCCAGCAGTTCGGGGGTGCGCCAGCGCAGACTGATGATCGCACCCAGTTGAGCCGCGTCGTGCAGCGGTCGCGTGATGCGATAGCTGGTCGGCATCGGGTGGCTCACCAGCACCCCATCGGCGATGGCCTGATCGATCAGCTTTTCCAGTTCCTCGGCCAGATCACCACTCAGTGTGCCGGCGTCACTGTCCCAAGTGATCCGCCCATCGGGCTGGTCTTTGCCGGGTCGCCAGAGCTCGAATTCATGCTTCATTTCCTTTTGCCTCCGTCATGGCCCGAATGTGTGCACAACGCAATCGACAGCTCAGCACTTGCGCGTTTCATGATTTAAAAATCGTAATCGCGACAGGTCTTAATCCCTTCTTTATCAGGTCTGTGTTTGAACTTGCGACCAGTGAAGGGCAATACCAAGCCGCAAGTCTTAATCCCTTCTTTATCAGGTCTGTGTTTGAACCATGGTCATCGAGCGGCTCTGGTGGGCCGAGCACGTCTTAATCCCTTCTTTATCAGGTCTGTGTTTGAACGCGAGCAATTCGAGAAGGACCTGCTAGACCTAGCGTCTTAATCCCTTCTTTATCAGGTCTGTGTTTGAACGCATCTCATTTCTACTTTGGGGGTTGACCATGCTGTCTTAATCCCTTCTTTATCAGGTCTGTGTTTGAACGCCAACATGCAGAGATTCGACAAGCATCCGTGGTCTTAATCCCTTCTTTATCAGGTCTGTGTTTGAACCGACCGCTGGCGCCGACGGTTTGGCGAAACTGCCGTCTTAATCCCTTCTTTATCAGGTCTGTGTTTGAACGCCGCGCGCTGGCGGTAAACCGGCAGCGGCCGCTGGTCTTAATCCCTTCTTTATCAGGTCTGTGTTTGAACACTGAGAAGAAACAGGGACGCCCGCGAAAACGCCGTCTTAATCCCTTCTTTATCAGGTCTGTGTTTGAACGGTGGGTGTGGCGACTGCCGGCCGCCCGGTGGCGTCTTAATCCCTTCTTTATCAGGTCTGTGTTTGAACATATAAAGGATGGCTGTTAGAGGACCCCGTAGCGTCTTAATCCCTTCTTTATCAGGTCTGTGTTTGAACGGAGTATGGGAAGGAGTATGGGAAGGATTTTGGGTCTTAATCCCTTCTTTATCAGGTCTGTGTTTGAACGGTGTTGGGGTGGTGCCACGATCAAAGCGCGCCGTCTTAATCCCTTCTTTATCAGGTCTGTGTTTGAACCCGATGGCGGTGGATTATAC
Organism: Pseudomonadales bacterium; assembly: GCA_024234215.1. Taxonomy (NCBI): domain Bacteria; kingdom Pseudomonadati; phylum Pseudomonadota; class Gammaproteobacteria; order Pseudomonadales; species Pseudomonadales bacterium. The sequence goes on along the minus strand of JACKOQ010000002.1, from coordinate 425,869 downwards.
CTGCAGGTCAGTCTTAATCCCTTCTTTATCAGGTCTGTGTTTGAACCGCGATGCGCACAAAAAGGAGAACGAAATGATGTCTTAATCCCTTCTTTATCAGGTCTGTGTTTGAACTGCAACTGTATTTGCAACCCAGGCGGCGAAGTTGAGTCTTAATCCCTTCTTTATCAGGTCTGTGTTTGAACCGCTGGTGTCGATTTTCCTCCTTTTTTCAATGCGCTGGCAGACCGTTCAGCGGAATTTTCCGGTCCGGGCGGGTGGGTCATTTCACGCTCTTCTGGCAGCAGGGGGGCGCCGGTACGGTAGCCGGTCGCGTCTCCCGCAGTCAACTTCGTCCAGGGCGAACCCTCGAACTGAATACCCTCCGGCCAGGTGGCGCGTCCGTACCAGACTGCATCGAGCCGGCTCGGCAGTGGATAGATGCGCAGGTCATCGAACCGGGGGTCGATGAGTGCGCGCAGCGCAGCGATCAGGTCGCGCAGTCGTGAGGGTGAAAGTTCGGTCAGGTAGACCGAGTACTGGATGCGCAGTGCCTCTTTTGATACCAGCCGGGCGACGCGCGCCAGTCGCCGCGGATCGGTGATGTCGTAGGCCAGCAGATAGCGGCGTGTACCGCTCACAGCGGGATGCGCCACAGGTAGCGGATCAGCCGCGTGATGGTGCGCGCCATCGGCTGCGCCAGCCGCGCTTCGTAGTGGGCGATCACCTCGGCGGACGAGTCTGGCGGCAACCGCTGCGCCAGCAACAGGCGTCCACGCAGTGGCCAGGTGGCGAGTCCGACGAGGTCTTGCGTCAAATCAACGCCACCCCAGACACCGGCACTCATGGCGGAATCGATGCCTGCCGTCGTCAATTCGGCAGTGACGCTGGCGCGAAGCAGCGGCGCATAGGGCGCCAGCAGTTGCTGGGGCGAGCGCTGCCAGCGGCGCAACAGCATCTGGTCGAGCTGACGCCGTACCAGCACCGGGCGCATGTCCGCGATCCGCCAGCCGAGTGCGGCGCCGAGATGAGCGATCAACCGATGCTGCTGGGCACGCAGCCAGTTGCCATAGCGTTCCGGCCAATCCGGCGACTCCACGGCACAGCGCAGGTGTTCGCCCAGTCCTGCGGGATCGGTACGGGCCGGGTCGAGCAGGCCACGCACCCGCCCGTCGTCACCGACGAACAGCACCGGCACGCCCGCTTCCAGACAGGCCATCAGGGCGTCGCCGGCCCACTCAACCGGGCCACGGCTGAGCACACGCGACAGCCGCGCCAGCGGATGAAAGGTCGAGGCGCGGTCGGCTGCGGCAACGCGCAGTGCCGGCGCGGCGAACTCCACGGTGATGCGCTGTTCGGTCAGCAGGTAGAGGGGGCGGCGGTCAGTCATCGGCCAACTCGGGCGCGCTGCGGCGCAGTACCCGGGCCAGCGCACGGCACTGGCGACGCAGCCGGGCGCGGGGAATCGCCGCGAATTCTTCGAAGCGGGTGTAGAACTGGGCGCGACCGGCCTTGCCGAGAATGCAGGCGCCGCGGTCACGGCTGAAGTGGTCGGGGCGAATGGTCTGCTCGGCAAAGAGCCGCCAGACGAAGTGGTCGGCCAGTGGTCGCAGCGGTTCGACCAGATCGGAGGCGAGTGACTCGCGACCGAAGGCCGGCAGATGGTAGAAGCCGAGGTAGGGATCGAGCCCGGCGGCATAGGCGGCACGGACGGCGTCGAAGTGGAGCAGGGTGTAAGTCAGCGACAGCAGGGCATTGACCGGATCGGGCGGCGGCCGGCGCTGGCGGCCGGCAAAGCCGAGCGATGCAGGAAACAGCGCCCCCAGCGCCTGGAAATAGCCAGCCGCCGCCGCGCCTTCCTGCCCGCGCAACGATTCGGGACTGGCGTCGGCGGTGCAGCGGGCCAGGGCGGCATCGAGCCGCTCGCCGCCCTTGACCAGGGCAAGGCGCAGATCGGGCCGCTGTGTCAGGGCATCGCCCAGCAACTGGCGCTGCCCGCGCAGTTTGGCCGTCACCAGGTGGTGGGCCCAGCGCGCCTGCCAGGCCGAGTCATCGAGGTGGCGATACTGGCTGAGACGCAGGGCCAGGTCGTTGTGCGGCCGCCCGAGCACGAAGGCGACGCGGTCGAGGTTGCGCGGGTTGAGAATCAGCACTGCCACGCCGGCACTGGCCAGTGCGGCCAGCAGGCTGCTTTCCAGCGTCACGCCCGCCGTGATCACCACCCGCTCCAGCAGCGCGATGGGCAGGTCACGCAGACCGGTCTCGGGGTGGCGCACCCGCAGGCGGCCGGCTTCGAGTTGCAGCTCGGCATGGCGGCGGTCGAGGTAAAGCGTGCCCATGGTCCGATTCCTCCCGTTCAGCCGACGACCAGGTAATAGGGCGGATCGACCGGCGGCACGGCGATGCCGAGGGTGACCACCTTTGGCCGCGGATCGAGCCGCAGCAGCAACAGCCGGTCGCTCTCTTCGTCGATCAGCAGTGCCAGATCGGCCAGCAGCGCGCCGCGCTCGGCCGGCGTGAGAAAGCACTCATACACCGACTTCTGGCCGCCGGTGGCGAAGGCACGCACCGATTGCATGACGGCATCGAGCCGGCCGGGGTCGGCGATGTCGTAGGCGACGAGGTGGAGCTGGCGTTGGGTCATGGTGGCACTCTCGCTGTGAGCCACCAGTAAAACTGCAAATCTCCCGGAATCCTGCGCGCGGCAAGCTTGCCGCGCCTCAGTTGACGCGCAGCGGGCCAAAGTTGCGGTAGGTGCCGCCTTCGTGCTGATAGAGCTGCACCCGCGCGCCGTTGGCGAACTCGGCGCCGACCAGCGCCGCGGCGATCGCCGGGCCGGCGTGGAAGTAGTGGATGCAGTCGGCGCCGGCGTTGAGCAGTTGCGCCGCGGCGGCGCGCAGCTCGCGGTGCAGCTCGGGCAGGTCGGCGGGCGTGAGCGCCTGTTGCCGCGCGATGATGGCGATGCGCTCGTCCGGAATCTCTGCCAGTTCGGGCACGGTGCGACGGAAGTTCTCGACCGCCGGGCGCACGCCCTTCTCCTTGAGCAGATCGACGATGAGAATTGCCGGGCGCTCGCCCGGCCGGCGGCTGATCTCGGCGAACCAGCGCCGCTCGCGCCGGCGCCGGCCGAACACGACATCCCACCAGGTCCAGAAGATCGGCACCAGCGCGATGAGCCCGAGCACGATGCCGAGCGGGTCGAGCCAGTCGGCAATGAAGGTGCGCAGTGTCTCCATGTCAGCCCTCCCGCTGCACGCGATATTCCTCGATGCGTGCGCCGCAGGCGGCCATGTCGGCAGCACTGAGTTCGCGCCCGCGCCAGTCGGCCGGCAGATCGAGCGTGAGGTGCAGGTAGCGGGCGCCGCGCGCACAGACTTGCGCCGCGAGGTTCACCGGCAGCGTGCCGATCACCACGTCACCGGCCTCTACCTCGGCTGGATCGAGGTGCGCCACGGCGCGATCTACCGCCAGCCCCTGCTCCAGCGCCCAGTCGGCGGCACCGGGGTGGCGGGAAACGAAGAAGGTGGTCATTCACGCTCCAACGTGGCCAGCCAGCTCTTAAATTCCTGCTTGCGCTCTTTCTTACCGGGCAAGCCACTCCACTGGATGGTCTCGCGCAGCAGTTCGGCCGCACCCTGCCGATCAATGGCATCGCTCCACTCCAAAGCAGCCTTGAAAAGAGCCAGGCGCTTGGCATCGAATTCGCCGCCCGGCTGGTGTGCGCCGCGGTCGCGCGCCGTGTAGAACGCTTCCCGAAAGTCTTCGATCGTCTGTTTCTGCTCGCTCATCACTGCGCGGGCGGCAGCCCGTTCGCTCGCTTCAAGCGCTGCCTTCCGTGCGCCTTCAGCCTTTTGATCTCGCGCCATTGCCCCATACCCCACCGCGGTCTTGGCACCGAAGCCGAGCCATTCAAAGGCGTGCTCGAAGGCGGCGGTGAGCAGCGTTTTCCAACGGTCGTCCTGCGCCAGTGCGGGCGCCAGCCGGTGCAGGCGGGCGAGATCGCAGACCACGTGAAAGGCAAAGCCGGAGCCGGGCGGCACGGTCAGAAACGGAATGGGGATGGGCTGGCCGGATTCGTGGGGAGAGACGCTGTCGCCGGCCCTGCGATCCTGCCTTTGCTGGTAGTAGTGGCCCTGGTGCGGGGTCATGATCTCGACGTGCAGGTGGTCGCCCTGAATCTGCGGAATCACGTCCCAGAACGACAGCACGCCGCGGACATGATCGGAGTCCCCGTCCCGCGACTCGCGCCCGAGCAGCACATCGCACACCGAGAGCGCGACCGTCTTGTTCTGGATCACCACGGAAAACGGCTTTTCGTCATCACCCCGCCAGCCGTGCGCATTGCCCCAATCGCCGCCGGCCAGTTCCCGCGCCGCCTGGCGCAGCACGCCCTTGACGCCGGAACCCGGCAGGTAGGGCAGGCCGTAGGGGTTCAGGAACGCAAAGCCGTTTTCGAGCGGGTGTTCGTTGCCAAGCCCAGTGGTGAAGGGTGCGGTGGCCCTGGCGTCGAGGCGCAACCCTTCGGCGGGCGGAATCGTGTCGAACAGCAGGTTCTGACGCTTGCACAGCGACTGCATCGTTTTCCGGTCGTTGTCCGTCAGGCGCTTTGCCCCGGCAAGAGGCTGATCTTTGGTCTTGGCCCAGTTAGCGCTTTCCCATGCCGCCAAGTACATGCCAAACCGCATCCCCGGCGACGCCTCGCGGAAATCCTCGCCAAGATAGTAGGGAACCGCTGCAATGCTCATGCGTTGTTGTCTCCATTGCGCGCCGCGGCCATCTGCCGCAGCCAGCGCAGCCAGGCGAAGGCTTCGGCGGTGATGGCCTGGTAGTCGCCTGGCTCTTTCATCTTCAGCAAGGACTGCATGAAGGACGGGAAGTCGTCACCGGTAATCTGCTGCGGAAAGCGACGTCGCAACCACTGCCGTAGGTGCTGGCCGAGGGTGTCATGGCGTCCGCCCTTGTCCTGGAGGTAGGCCACCACCTGCATCAGGCCGGAGTTCATGATCAGCGCCGGCAGGCCCTTGGCGTCGTTGACGTAGTCCTTGCCATGGCGGGCGATGCCATCGCCGGCCTTGTCCCAGGCATCCTGCGCCCGCAATTGCTCCAGCGTCTGGCGCGGTTGCTCTTTCGTGTTCGTCGCCATGCTCAGCCCTCCACCACTTTGGCCAGCACCAGCCCGCGGCCGGTGGTGGCATCGCCGCCGAGCTGCAACAGCGGCCGGGCGGTGAGCAGGCTGGTGAGCTTGATCAGCACATCCTTGGCGTCGTTTTCCCAGCCTTCCTTTTCCTCCTTTTTCATGGGGGTGCGCGTCTGGCTGGCCATCAGCGGGGCGATCAGCAGCGATTCCGGCGGCAGGTTCTCGGTGTAGAACAGCCCGCCGCCTTTGGCCGTGCCGGTGTTCTCGTCGATGCGCACATGGGGCTCGACCAGCATCGCGTGCTCGGCGAAGTAGCCGAAGTCGGTGTCGGACAGCACCACCAGATCGGTCTTGATCTTGTCGACGAAAAACGCATAGGCGGGATCAGCCGGCAGCGCCCTGGCGGCGAGATCGGTCGACAGCGCCGGCAACTGCTGGCTCACCTTGGCCGTGTACTCGAAGGCTTCCAGATGCAGCTTGTCGCCCGACAACAGGGCGGGATTGGCGAGCAGGCAGTGGCCGGGATCGACGGTGAGCGCGGGCCAGCTCGCCGCAGCGCCGCTCAATGCCAGCAGCCGCTGCGCCCGCGCCAGCGCCTGCGGGCAGGTGGCGTAGACGTAGCCGCCCTTGAGCGAACGCACCGGCAGCGCGACGAGCTGGGCATCGCCGAAGCTGACGGCGCCGGCGTGCAGGTCGCTGCTGCCGGATTCGGGGCCGAACAGGCGGTCGATCAGCTTGGCATCGCCGCCGATGGCCTCGAAGCCATGGCGCAGCGCGCCCTTGATGCCGGAGCCGGCAAAGCAGGGGTGCCCGGTGTGGCGCTCGCGCTGGATCGGGTTGTCGATGACGCCGATGGCCTGCCCGGCGCCCATGTGGACGGGACTGACCGCGTAAAGGAACAGGGCTGATTGTTGTTGAAACATGGCGGACTCCGTTGGAATCAGTAGGCTGCGATGGCAATACGGTTGAAGCCTTCGGCGCGGCGGGCGGCATCGTCGCAGGGCTCGCGCCACAGGCCGGTTTCGGCAAGCTTGCGCAGCGCATCGGGTGTGGCATCCAGCTCGTCGAGCCACCAGACGCTGCCGGTGGGCGCGGCGCGCAGCGCGGGCTTGGGCTGCCAGCGCGCCAGGTCCCAGCCCGACACCACCTCGGCGCGCGGCACGGCGGCGCAGACAAGCCAGCCGGAAACCCCGTGCAACTCGAAGCGGATGGCGCCATCGGCGCGGCGGGTGGCGGCGTTGGCGCCGCTGGGCAGCCAGCCGCCCGCGAACAGGCCGGGGCTGGTCAGCAGCAAGCGGCAGCACCTGGCAGCGACGATGGCCTCGTAGTCCGGTGCCGGTGGCCGGTAGTCGTTCACCGGATGCAGCGCCGCGGCGCGGCCGTCACCGCCCAGGCGCACGAGGCCGGAGGTCGGCGGCTCGGCGCCGCTGACGGTGGCGAGAAAGCCCACGTCATACCCCACCGGCTGCTCTTTCTCGTTGCGCCTGTCGAGGCGATGACCCCGTTTGAGCATCGCCACCGCCTGCATCGAGAACAACTGACCATCCTTGGCGCGGCGTTGCGCGGCGTCCAGCCCGACGCCGACGCGATGCTCAAACTGCCACAGCGCGTTCGATTTGACCCAGTCGATCTGGGCATCGTCGGGCACTCGTCCAGCTAGATATTTCCCGAAACCTGCTTCGGTCAGCCAATAGCCGCCGGCCGGCTTGTGCCGATCCGCCTGCGCCAGCACCGGCAGCAGCGGCAGCTCCGCAGAGCTGGCGAGCCCGGCGGCGGGCGGGGTCGGCGCCATGCGCGCCACGGCGAAAAGCCGATCGCCCTCCGCCTCGAACACGACCAGGTCGGCGGGCGGCGCCATCAGCAGTTCCGCCCGCCCGTCCGCGTAGCGGCGCGCCAGATGAAAGCCGGCGACGGTGAACGCCCCCGGTATGGCCGGCGTGCCCAGGATCGGGTGATCCACCTCCCCGCGCGAGAAGGCCGCCAGATCGACGCCGTCGTCGGCCAGCATGCGCGAGCGCAAGGCGCCGGCCGCCACCGACGGCCAGGGCGGGATCAGCGCCTCGCCATGGCTGCCGGGGTCGCCGAACAGCTTGTTGCCGCGCAGCAGCAGCACGTCCAGCGGCTCGATGAAAACGCTGGTGCTCATGCGGGGGCTCCCTGGGCCGCGGCGGCCGGTTGCGTGGCAGGTGCGCCCGTGCGGGTCTCCCGGGCCAGGAATTCGGCCACCGACAGGAAGTTGCGCAGCCAGTCGAGGCCGTTCCTTTCCTGCTGGCTGGTGAGCGCAGCGAGCCGGCGCGCCAGCTCGGGCGCCTGCGATTTGGCCGTGCCCCGCGCCTGCCGCGCGAGCTGGTAGCCGAGCAGGGCGTGCAGCATGTCCGGCTGCGCCTTAGGGTCGGGCAGATCTGTCAGCCATTCCAGCGTGTTGTAGACGGCGCGGCGCGAGGTGCCCTCGGTAGCCAGAAAGGCGATGGTGTCGTCCAGCAACTTCACCGGCTCGCCCCATTTCTCGGTCAGGTGTAGCGCGCCGCCGGAACGTTTGATGACGGTGATCGAGAACGCATCGCGATCGACCCATTGGCCGTCTTCATCCGGCCGGCGATACGCCTTGGCGCGCTTTTCCGCCGCACGCAGCTCGCGCAGCACCGCGGACAGTGGCGCTTGGTGGTGGGCGATCACGGCGCCGGTGGAGGCGGTGGCGTGACGGCCCATCACCTGATAGAGCCGATCACGGTGGCGCACGAAGCCGCCTTGCAGTTGCAGCTCGCTTTGATGCGCAGGCAAGGCTGCATCCGGCGGCAGCCCGCCGGAATAGGCGCTGCGCAGCAGCGCCATCGCCTTGAACAGATCGCGCACGCTCAGCATGGCCATGACGTCATCGCCGCCGGCGTAGAGCACCTTGCCCAGGCACTCGCTCTCGACCACCTGGCGTACCAGGTCCAGCGCAAAGCCATTGAGCGCGGATGAAATCGCCATGTGCCGGGACGGCGACACGGGGCGGCGCATCTGCAAATAAGCGTCGAGCGCCGGATGCCGGTAGTTCTTAAGACCGGCCTTGACCCGTTCATGGAAGGTCTGCTCGAAGGTGAGGGACGGCTCACCGGCCAGCCAAGCGCCGAGCCGGTCGCCGTCCATCAGCAGCAGGGCGTAATAGCGCTCCACACGGCCGCCGATGGCTTTTTCGATCCGGCCGAGGACACGCTCGATACGCTGGTCTTCCTCGGCCTCGTCAGCGCGTTCGCTCGCCTGCTCCAACAGCGTCGGGAGCCGCGACGCCGTTTCCCACCAGGATTTTTCGCGCAGTTCGCGGCGCATCAAACGCCGCGGCAGGGCGAGGCGCTTGAGATCCTGATCTGCCACCGCCCCCGCCAACTCGTCGTAGGCGCGTTTGGCCGCCTCATCGTCCGTCGGCCCCTGCCGCATCAGACGTTCGAGTGCAGGCGCCAGCGCCATCACATGAGTCGAAACAACGTAACGGGACAAGTCGGCCTTGTCGGCCAGTTCCCGGAACCAGCGGCTCGCGCGCACCCAGGCGGCGAACTGCTCGGGCCACAGCCGCTTGATCAGGCCGAAGGCGGAAAGATGCTCGGCCTTGCGGCCGTCTTTATCGCCCTTGGCCCAATTGGGACGCCGGCACGCCACTCGCGCCCACAATGTGTCAGTGCGCTGGCGCGGCGAGCCCTGCGCGAGCTGGTTTTCGTCGAGCGTCAGCCATTCGTACTCGCCGGTCAGCGCATCGCGGTAGCCCTGCTGCCGGAGTTGGCCAAATGGCCGCGCAGTTTTGGCGGCGGCCAGATAATGCTCGCCCAAGTCGTGCACCGCCGGGTAAAGCGTACCGTCGTTCGGCTCCCAGAAGCGCCATCCCTGCGCCGGTTCGATCGGCGCGGTCAGGGTCTCCCAGACCTTGCTGCCAAACAGGCCAGGGCGTTTGTTGCCGTCGGCAGAATAGAAAGGCCGCAGCGCGGCTTCGAGTGCGGGCTGTTCCAGCCAGGGCACGAGCGACCAGTGCACCTGCGGGAAATCGCGCAGTTGGTCTTCGAGCTGTGTGTAACAGTGCTGGCCGTCGGGTGTTTCCCCAATCTCCCGCAGCACCCGATCCAACATCGCCCGCCCGGTCTGCATGGCCCACTCACGCAGCCGGTCGCGGATACGCCCGGCCAGTTGCACACCGGCCTGCTCAGGCACCAAGGCGACGAATTTGTTGGGCAGGGCGGCGACGAACAGCGGGTTGTAGTCGGTCGCGGTGTCGTTCCAGGCGGCATGGCCGAACAGGTCAGGGCGCAGCCCTTGTTCGATCAGCCACAGATCGACCACCGGCACTGCGCGCAACTGCGGAAACAGGATGGCATCCGGACCGTATTCGGCGGCGACCACCCGCATGGCCTGCCAGGCCAACATGGACAGAAAGTGCGAGCCGGCCCACAAGTCGGAGGTGGACCGGCCGGCGGCGATGAACTCCTGCACCGGCCCGATCGAAACCGTCAGCAGCGCCGGTCGACCGCCGTCCGTCATCGCCCCGGCCAGCGCGGAGGTGAGATCGAGGTGCTGCCAGATGCTGTGATCCGGCGTGCGGGTGTCGGCCGGCAGCAGTCTCCACAGATGACCGATGCCCTGCAGCTCGCGCCCGAGTTCGGGGCCGAAACGCCAGAACGCCAGCGCCGTGAGCCGCGGATCGACCGCCCCGTCCGCATCGCGATGGATGAGCGACTTGAACAGGTCTGAGCTGGCGGCGCGGATATGGCCGGCCAGTACGTCCTGGCCGATACCGTGCACCGGGTAACGCTCGCCTGAAAGTGGGTGCAGCAGCTCACCGTGATCAGCGAAGTGCACCCGTGCCCAGGAAACGAAGCGCTCTTGATCGTCGCGCGGGAACTGCGCGCGGTCGGCCGCCGCTGCCCAGCGATCGGCCTGGCCGACGATGCGCTCCATGTCGTAAGGCAGCTTCAAACGCTCCACCTGCGAGCCGTCGCGGCGCGTGTGCCAATGGGCCTCGAACCCGACGGCCTTGCCGACCTCGACGATGCTGCCGCCCTCGTGCCCGGCCGGGTCGCGCAGCAGCACCAGCGCCTTTTCCGCCGGATCGTGGAGGCGGGCGGCGAGTTTGGTTTGCCACAGGCGATCGCTGCTCATGCCGGGCTCCGGGTCAGCTGTTGTTGGGGTGCGTCCAGAAATGCATGCACGTGCTGCCAGACGCCTTCGATTGCTCTGCGATTCGGTCGGAATGCGGCTGGCGGCAGGCAGGGGACATGGAAGATCGCGCCGGCGAGCCTGCCGTCCGGCAAGGCGCGGACCTTGAAGCGCAGGCTGTTGGGCAGGCGGGCGTTGCCACCCCACGGCTGAACCGAATGGTTGGTGACCGGGTAGCTCAGCCAGTGCCTATCTTCGGGATTCGGTGCGTTTTTGCCGGTCGTGAAGACGAACTGCGTGCGCAGCCCGATCTTGACCACCGCCAGCGTCTTCATCAGCGCTTTCCAGTCTGGCTGCGGCGCGGTCTGCCAGATCAGCGGGCCCTTGTCGTCTCCACCGATGGCGTGCGGCCAGTCGCGATCCAGGCAGTCGCGCCACAGCCGCAGCGGCAGGTCTAAAGCCAGCGGGCCGGTGTCGCCCTGCGGCGTAAGCACGAACGAGCCCCAGCCGTTGCGGCTGCGCCCGCCGAGCGTGCCGAAGCCGTGCATCAGCGCCAGCGCGCGTTCAAGGGCCAGCGTGTCGGTGTCCGGTACGGCGAGCGAAAACCCGGCGGATTCGCCTGACTGGATGGCGGCGTTGGCCTTGAGTGTCGTTGACCTGCGCTCCCTGTCATAGATGAGAGGGCCAAATCCTTGATAAAGCGCGCTACCAACTTGCATCGCTTGTCCTTGACGATTCTGGACCTCCGGGTGAAGCACTGTGTCGTCCGGTGGCCATTGGCTCTTTTTCAATGCCCCTTCGTCCCACCGGTCCAGTCGCAAGCGAATGCGGCTCTTGCGGCTGTCGCCTTCACCGTCGCTGGCGACGCCGAACAACAACCCCTCCTCGCGCCGCATCGCCGCGACGTCATTGGAAAAACCGTTTTCGGCCGCCCACACCACCCGCCACCACTGGCGCAGCAGCGCCTTGATCGGCGGTGTGCGCCACTGGGCGCTCTGCTCGGCATTGCCGAGAAAGGCCGGGGTCAGGAAGCGCAGTTCGTATTCGAGTTTTTTCATCGTTCGGTTCCGTCGTTTCGGTCGCCATGATGGGGGCCAGAGTTCAATGGGCAGCGGATTCGCAAGCTTGCCGTCATTGCACGCCCACCCAGCCTCTGATCTTCTCCTTCAGCCGCGCCAGCTCGCCGCCGGTGGCCAGCTCGATGCGCAGTGCGGCTGCAAGGCGCTTTTCCTCCTCGCGCAGCCCCCGGTAGCTGACCAGCATGCCGCGCGTGCCGAGCCCGCCGACGCGGCGGCAGATCTCGGCCAGCTTGAACAGGGTGTCGTTGGCCTTGGGCGCCTCGGGCTGGTCCATGCGCGCGGTCTTGCACTCGATGACGAACAGCCGGTTCCTGGCCAGAAAGGCGACGTCGAGTTCGTTCTTGACGCCGCCTGGATCGCGCACCACGAGGTTCGCGGCTTTGTCGCGCAGTTCCAGTTCGCGGCTGAGGCCGTCTACCGTCTGGAATACATACCGCTCCAGCCAGCCGCCCTTGACGAAGTCGCGCTCGGCTTCGCTGGCGAAGATCAGCTTGGCGCCTTCCTTGGCGAGCGCGCCAGCGTCCTCGAATTCCCGCAGCAGCGCGTCCAGGGCACGCGAGTCGGCCTGCTGTTCGGTCAGCGTTGCGTGCAGGCTGCGCCGGTCCTCGGCCTGCTGGGCCAGCCAGTTCAGTTGCGCGAGCGGCTGTTCCAGGCTGCCCACCTGGGTAATGAGGGTGCGCAGCAGGTCGTCGTGGCGTTGCTCACGGCGCGGGCGCTCGATGCCCTCGTCCAGGCTGAAGCCGTAACCGCCCAGGTAGTGGCGCAGGCGCAGCTGCTGTTGCAGCGGCTGGCGATGCCGGTCGGGAACCAGCCAGATGACCTCGTCGGTGTCGACATCCACATAGAACACCGCCCAGTTGGCCGCCACCGCCACTGCCTGCGCGGCCAAGGCCATCAGCTTGGTGCCACCGGTGACGTTGAGCGCAATGGACTGGCCGTCGCGCTCGCTGGCGACCTCCAACAGCGCGGTTTCGAGCCGAGCGTAGTCATGCTCGTCGGCCAGATCGACGCGGCTCACGCCGACGCCGGCCTCTCGCAGCACGGACTCGAGCGCGTCGGCCCGCGCCCGCATCTTGCCGCTGACCATCAGCACCACTTCACGCGGCTTGAGCGCGGGATCGAGCGCCGGCAGCAGGTTGGCCGCGGCCTGGTCGGAGACGAGGCACACATGGATCTGCGGCGCGGGATGGCGCGGCGCTTGGAGCATGGTTCAGTTCTCCTCGATCGTGATCGCCCCGGCCGGGAGGTCGAGGCGATAGGTTTTCGGCCGGCCGGTGCCGGCGATGAGATACGGCGCCGCCTCGCGCGGGCCGAGCGCCTCCAGAAGAGCCTGATTCACGCGTGTGCGCCGTTCGTCGAAGTCGCCCTGCGACATGCCGTCGCGGTAGCGGGCTTCGATGCGCGCGTTGAGTCCTTGCAGGTGGTCGTATGCGGCACGGTACGCCTGCGCATAGTCGGCATCCGGCACGCCTTCGGCCGGCCGGCGCAGGCCGGGCAGCCCTTCGCGGGCGCGGCGGGCGAACCAGAGCAGAAAAGCCAGATTCGCCGGCGCCATCGGTACAGTCCGACCGCCAGCTTCGACCTGCCCGTCGGTGACGTCGATCACCAGCCGCGGCGGGGCGAGTGCCCGGTTGAGGGCAGCGACCACGTCCGAAAAGCGCGCGCTGCCTGCCAGCAGCGCTTGCGGCTGGCCTTCGCGCAGGCGCACAAAGGGAATCTCGGCCAGCGTCACCTCGGCGCGCTGGCAGTCGAGCGGGCGCGGGTTGGGCCCGAGCGTGTGGATCACGCGCTCACCCGGGCTTGGGTAGTAGAACTGCGGATGGCCCTCGTAGCCTTCATCCACCAGCACGTGCGAGAGCCGGTCCTGGGCGCGGCCGAACAGCGATAGCGCATAGCCGAGGTAATAGCCCATGGTCTTGCGCCCGCCGGCGATGGAGACGTGCAGCGCCGCATCCGGATCGGCGCTGAGCGCGCGCACGGCTTCGGTCAGTGCATCGGCGGTGGCATCGTTGTCGGCCTGGCTGCGGATGTCGCCGAGCGGCGCGCCGGTGGCATCGCGGATCACCTCGATGCAATCGGCATCGAAATGGATCGGCGGCAGGCCGTAGTCGGCGCGCAGGCGCCCGAACCAGCGATCGCCGGAGAGCAGGTTCAGCCGCGCGTGCTCGGCGCCGCGAGCGGTGGTGAGCAGAAGGATTTCGGTGGGAATCCACGGCCGCTCGGTGCGCACCGCGAGTGCATAGAGCGTCTCGGTGACGATCTGCGGCGACAGGCCGCTGACCGCCAGCAGCACGCGGCGCGGATAGTCGGGGGGGTCGCGGGGAATGGGATCGGGCGTGTTCATGTCCGCAGTGTGCATTCGGTGCGCGTCCATCCTTCCTCGCCGCAAGCTTGCCGTTACACGATGAGTCGATAACGGCCCAGCCCCATCACCGCGCCCTTGCCGGCGTGGGTCCACTGGCCGAGCCAGAGATAGGGCCAGAACGGCGCCAGCACCGCGCCGGGCAGCGTGAAGGTGCCGACCAGACCGCCCATCTGCAGCAGCGCATCCTGGCGCGCCGAGTAGCGCATCCAGTCGTGCCAGCGTAGATCGGCGTCGGTGAGCGCGACCGCCTCGGCGGCCTGGACCAGGGCGCGGAAGTCGGTGTCGAGCGGCGTGTCGGTATGGAAATAACTCAGCAGCGATAGCCGCCGCAGCAGCGCCGAGAAAAAATCCCGAAACCGCAGCCGCTCCGGCGTGACCAGGTCCTCGGCCACCTTCAGGCGCAACGGCGTCGAGAGTTCGATGCACACCGGGCCGGCCGGCAGCGGCGGGATGTTCGGCGTGTGCGACGGTTGCGATTCCAGCCGCCCGCCGGCGGTGTAGATGGTCTGCCAGCCGGCGGCGGTCTCCTGCTCGACGTACGCCAGGGCATAGCGGCCCTCGCCCCGCGCCGCGCCCTTGCCGATGCCGCCCTGCCCGGCGCGGCGCAGCGCCTCGATGAAGTAGGCGAGTTGGCCCTGGCCGCGGCCGATCAGCACCAGGTCGACGCCAAAGGTCTCACCGGGCGCGAGGTCACGGCAGTCGGGCCAGGGTTCGATGACGAACGGATGCGGCGCCGCCGGGTACTTGCGCAGCTTCTCGGCGCGCTCGGGCGGCGGCGTCTCGAACACATAGGGATAGACGCAGGAGCGGTACAGCAGGCAGTCCGGGCAGTGGCGGCCGCCGGTGACACAGACCGTGCGTTTGAGCGCATGGCCGAGCGCGCCGCGCCAGCTGGAGCCGGCGTAGGCCGGCAGGCGCACGGCGGTTTCGGCGATCAGGTGCAGGCGGTGGCGGGCGAGGGGTATGCTTGGATCCGCGTGCTGCACATCGGTCTCGTCTGACGCGATGTCACTGGATGCTGCTGGCGTCATTTTTCGCTTCCCTGTTTCGAGCTGCATCCATTGTCGACGCAAAGCACGGCGCCGGGGAGCACGGCAAGCTTGCCACAGCAACGGCGCCTGGAACAGTGGCCTTTTCGATGCCGCGCGGCCTGCTCCCGAAGTGCAGCGGTCCGGTGCGGAATGGACCGCATTCTCACGCTGCGCTCACATGCGGAACAGCATGCCGCAACATGAACATCGCTGCATGAGGTGAGCTGCAATGCCTCGCATTTTCATCGGTCTGAAGGCGTCGGCGGCGTTGGCCGAGGCGCTGGCGGAACGGGCCGCGGTGCTGGCCGACCCTGAGGTGCGGCGGGTGGCCGTCGCCGACATTCACCTGACGCTGGTGCCGCCGTGGAACGAAACCGACCTCAGTGCCGTCACCGGCATGCTGGCTCGGGTGTCCGGCGGCTTTTCTGCCTTCACGCTGGAGCTGGTACGGCTGACCTATGCGCCCGATCCACGCCAGCCGCGTCTGTTGTGGGCGGAGTGCCTCGCCAGCGCGACGCTCACGGCACTGCATGATGCGCTGTTGCAGGCATTTCACCCGCGTCAGACGCAGCCGTTTCGGCCCCATCTGACGCTGGCGCGGCTGGGTCGGCACAGCCGGCGCATTGCCGCTGCCCATCCACTTGAGCAGGTGCTGTCACTGCGTCAACCGGTGACAGCGGTCACACTCTTTCAATCGCCGGTCGCGGGCGGCGGCGGTTACTCGGTGCTGGCGCAGGCGCCGCTCGGCCAGTGATGCAGCGTCCTGATGCAGCGTGCATCACCCCAGGCGGTATTGCGACACCAGGCTCTTCAGCTCGGCGGCAATCTCCCGCAGGGTGTCGCTGCTGCTGGCATTTTCGCGCGCATGCTGGACGCACTCGCTGGCCAGTTCGGAGATCTGCAGGGTGTTTCTGCTGATTCCGGTCGCCACGCTCGACTGCTGCTCGGTGGCCGAGGAGTTCTGGATGTTGCCCTGCGCGATCTCATCGACCAGCCCTTTGAGGCGGTCGATCACCTGCAGCGAGTGCTCGGAGAGGTCCAGACACGCTTCGCTGAGGGTGATGCTCTCGCTCATGGTGCTGTCCACCGTCGCCGAGGCGCTTTGTGCGGTGTCGGGCTGGTCTCGCTGCGCGCCGCGTGGTATTTATGCGGCGGAGCTGTGGCGACCCGATAAGAACAATCAAGGCGCACCATGGATTTCGAGCTCAATGAAGAGTACCGGCTGCTCAACCAGACCGTCGAACGCTTCGTCAATGAGGAGCTGATGCCGCTGGAGTCAGTGGTATTGGCCCGCGAAGCCAGCGGCCAGGGGTTCGGTCTGACACCGCAGGAAGAGCAGCCACTGCACGCCAAATGCCGCGAACTCGGGCTGTGGGGGCTGGATGCCCCGGCCGAGACCGGCGGCGCCGACCTGCCGGCGCTGGCACTGACCGGCGTCAACGAGTTGCTCGGCCGCACGGTGGTGCCGTTCAGCTTTCCGCCCGATTCGCCCAATCTGCACATGCTGCTGGCCACTGCGAACGCAGCACAGCGCAGCAAGTATCTGGAGCCTTACGCGCGCGGCGAGACGCTTTCGGCGATCGCCATCTCCGAACCGGGTGCCGGAGCCGATCCGGCCGGCATGACCACCCGCGCCCGCCGCGATGGCGACGACTGGGTGCTGAATGGCCGCAAGATCTGGATCAGCCGGGCCGACAAGGCCGACTTCACCATCGTCATGGCGGTCACCGACCCGGCCAAGGGGTCGCGTGGCGGCATCTCGGCCTTTCTGGTCGACCGCGGCACGCCGGGATTCGGGATCGCCCGCAAGATTCCGATGGTCGGCGGCGGCTACACCTGCGAAGTGCTGCTCGACGAGTGCCGGTTGCCGGCCAGCCAGCTGCTCGGCAACGAGGGGCAAGGTTTCGCACCGATGCAACTGCGGCTGGTGGTGCGCCGGCTGCAGATGGGCGCCTGGTGTCTCGGCATGGCCGGCCGCGCGCTCGACATGCTGTGCGACCACGCCAACCAGCGCCACACCTTTGGCCAGTTGCTGGCCGATCGGCAGTCGGTACAGTGGTGGGTGGCCGATGCCACCACCCGCATCCACTGCCTGCGGCTGATGCTGTGGGATGCCGCCGTCAAGCAGGACAGCGGCCGCGATGTGCGCACCGAGGCGAGCATGATCAAACTCTACGGCACCGAGCTGGCCAGCGACGTGATCGACCATGCCATGCAGGTCCATGGCGCCATGGGCATGACCAAGGAGCTGCCACTGCAACTGATGGCACAGCAGGTGCGGCTGATGCGCATCTTCGAGGGGCCGAGCGAGGTGCATCGCTGGGTGATCGCCCGTGAGCGGTTGCGGCAGGCGGGGCGCCGGTCACCTGGCTGAGACAACATTTTTGATCGTGACCTTCCAATAAAGATGGCGCCAACGCCAGGGAGCAGACCATGAAATCACGGGCAATCGTCCAGACCGGCATCCGCCAGCTCGAGATGCGCCACTACGAAGTGCCGGAGATCGGCGACGACGACGCCATCATGCGCGTCGAACAGTCGGGTATCTGCGGCAGCGACTGGTCGCAGTACAAGAACGGCATCCATCTGACCGTCATTCCCGGCCATGAACCGATCGGCATCATCGAGCAGATCGGCGCCAGGGCGAGCGAGCGCTGGGGGGTGAAAAAAGGCGACCGGGTGGCGCTCGAAACCATGCTGCCCTGCGGCTTCTGCCGCCCCTGTGTCAAGGGTCGCTACAACCTCTGCCGTGCCGGTGCCGGCTTCATCCACGCCTATGGCTACAAGAGTGTCGATGAGCGCCCATCGCTGTGGGGCGGCCATGCCGACTACATGTACCTCGATCCGCACAGTCTGGTGCACAAGGTCGATCTCGCGCTGGCGCCCGAACTGGCGGTGATGTTCAACCCACTGGGTGCCGGTGTGCGCTGGGCCAGCCAACTGCCGAAGACGGCGATCGGCGAGACCGTGGTCATTCTCGGCTGCGGCCAGCGTGGACTGGCCTCGGTGGTTGCCGCCAAGGCGGCCGGGGCCGGCCAGGTGATCGTCACCGGCCTTGCAGTCGATGCGCACAAGATGGAGATCGCGCGGGCCTTCGGTGCCGACCGCACGGTCGATGTCGAGCAGGAGGATGTGGTCGCGGTGGTGCGCGAGATGACCAACGGCGAGATGGCGCAGGTGGTGGTCGAGGTGACCAGCGGCGCCACCCAGCCGGTCTGCGATGCGCTCGATCTGGCCGCGCAGGCCGGCCGGATCGTGCTGGCCGGCGCCAAGTACAAGCCGGTGCAGGAGTTCCCCAGCAACAAGATCATGATGAAGGAGCTGACGCTGATCGGCGCGCTGGCGGTCGACTTCGACTCCTACGAGGCGGCCATCCGCATCATCGAGAGCCGCAAATTCCCGCTGGAGCTGATGCACAGCCACACCCTGCCACTGCGCGACACCGAAAAGGCGCTGCTCACCCTCGGCAACGAGGTGGCCGGTGAGCAGGGCGTGCACATCTCCATCGATCCGTCCCTGTAAACAGCACGGAGCCGCCCATGCCACCGCCCGAGCTGATATTGAGCAACATCGACAGCCTCATCGCCGCCATCGCCGCGCTGGGCACCGCCGCCTATGGGTTGGTCGACACCTCCAAGGCGATTCGCGGCGGCGCCTCCAACCCGGGGTTTGGCCACATCGAAACAGCGGTGCGCCCCTTTCTGCCCGACCCCGGCGACAGCGCGCTGGGTGCGCCGCAGATTCTCGACACCCTGCGCGCCAACTGGCTCAACGGGGTCGGCAAGGCCGAGCAGAAGGCCGCCGCCAAGGCGCTGATCCGGCTGACGCTGACCCAGGACAACGCCAGCAAACTGGCCAGGGCCACCCACCTTGCGCCGGCTGCGCTGCAACAGCTGGCCGACAGCATCGCCAACGGCACGCCACTGACGCCAGCGCAGATCAACCTGCTCGGGCAGTTCGACACGGTGTTGAGCGCGCTGCTCGATCTGGGCTATGAGCGGGCCGACCAGCTCTACCGCAACTCGGCCAAGGCCTTCGCGGCCGTCACCGCGATGGTACTGGCCCTGGTCGGCGGCGGACTGCTGTCGTCGGAAGGCACCCTGGCCTACCTCTGCTCCGAGCAGGCGCTGCTGGCACTGCTGGTCGGCGCGCTGTCGGTGCCGCTGGCGCCGATCGCCAAGGATCTCTCCTCGGCACTGTCGTCGGCGGTCTCGGCGATTGCCGCCTCGAAACGCCGCTGAGCCGCAATGCAGAACCTCTACCTCAACTTTCGCGCCGCGGCCATCGACGGCGGCATCGTCGAGCCCTACCTGCTGGAGGGCGATGGCAACCAGCCGCAGCCGGCCCTGCGCGCGTTGCAGTGGCATGAGCTGCCGCCGCTGTTCGCCGGAAAGAACGTGCTGTTCCTCAGCCATGGCTTCAATGTGAACTATGCCGAGGGGACCCGCGCGCTGGGCCGGCTCGACAACCGGCTGGCGCTGCCGGAACCCGATCTCTTCATCGGCATCCTCTGGCCCGGCGATGCCTGGCTGCCGGTGGTCAACTACCCGTTCGAGGGCAACGATGCCAACCACTGCGGCCGGCTGCTGGCCGACTTCTGTGACCGCTGGCTGGCAACGGCGCAGAGCATCTCGTTCGCTTCGCACAGTCTCGGTGCCCGGCTGATCCTGAGCGCGGCACAGCGCATGTCACGGCGGCTGCATCTGCTCTGTCTGACCGCGGCCGCCGTCGACCATGACGTGCTGGAGGCCGAATTCAAGCGGGCCGCCGCCAATGCCGAGCGGATCGTCGTGCTCGCCTCCAGGGATGATCAGGTGCTGAAGCTGGCGTTCCGTGTCGGCGATCCGCTCTCCGACCTGCTGCAGGGCGAGTCGATCACCGCCCGGCCGGCACTCGGCTACGGTGGCCCGTCGGCCGGGTCGGCCCATCTGGTCGAGCGGCCCTGGCAGATCAGAAGTGGCTATGGCCATGGCGACTACCTGCCGCCAAGCGGGCCGCAGCCGTCACCCACGGCCACGGCATGGCAGCGGGTGGCGGAGTTCATCGAGCGGGCCTTTTACGACCAGCCGCGCGACTGGCCACGCTGAAACTGCGTCAGGGAGGCAAGAGCACCCCCTGACGGCAAGCGCGCTATTGCAGCGCGCGGTGCTTGATCAGGTCATCGACGACGGCCGGCTCGGCCAGCGTCGTGGTGTCGCCCAGGTTGTCGAGCTCATTGGCCGCCACCTTGCGCAGGATGCGCCGCATGATCTTGCCGGAGCGGGTCTTGGGCAGGCCGGGTGCCCACTGGATGATGTCCGGCTTGGCGATGGCACCGATCTCCTTGCTGACCAGGTCGATCAGCTCCTTGCGCAGCGCATCGCTGGGCGAAACCCCGTTCATCAATGTGACATAGGCATAGATGCCCTGTCCCTTGATCGGGTGGGGATAGCCGACCACCGCCGCTTCGGCCACCGCCGGATGCAGCACCAGGGCACTCTCGATCTCGGCGGTGCCGAGGCGATGGCCGGAGATGTTGAGCACGTCATCGACCCGACCGGTGATCCAGTAGTAGCCATCCTCGTCGCGACGGGCGCCATCGCCGGTGAAGTAATAGCCGGGATAGGTCGAGAAATAGGTGTCGACACAGCGCTGGTGGTCACCGAAGACGGTGCGGATCTGGCTGGGCCAACTGCGGGCGATCACCAGGTTGCCGCTGCCGGCGCCGTTGATGATGTGGCCCTCGGCATCGAGCAGCTCCGGCTTGACGCCGAAGAATGGCAGCGTGGCGGAGCCGGCCTTGAGGTCGGTGGCACCGGGCAGCGGCGAGATCATGATCGCGCCGGTTTCGGTCTGCCACCAGGTGTCGACCACCGGGCAGCGCCCTTCGCCGACCACCCGGTGGTACCACTCCCAGGCTTCGGGATTGATCGGTTCGCCGACCGTGCCGAGCGTGCGCAGCGATTGACGCCCGCTGCGGGTCACATACTGGTCGCCCTGCCCCATCAAGGCCCGCAGGGCCGTGGGTGCGGTGTAGAAGATGTTGACCTGATGCTTGTCGATCACCTGCCAGAAGCGCGAGGCATCGGGGTAGGTGGGCACCCCCTCGAAGACCAGAGTGGTGGCGCCATTGGCGAGCGGGCCATAGACGATGTAGGAGTGGCCGGTGACCCAGCCCACATCGGCCGTGCACCAGTAGATGTCGCCATCGTGGTAGTCGAAGACATACCTGTGGGTCATGGCGGCCTGCAACAGATAACCGCCGGTGGTGTGCAGCACCCCCTTGGGTTTGCCAGTCGAACCGGAGGTGTAGAGGATGAAGAGCGGATCCTCGGCATCCATCGGCTCGGCCGGACAATCGCTGGCGACGCTGGCAATGCCCTCGTGGTACCAGATGTCACGTCCATCGACCCAGTCGATCGGACCGCCGGTGCGGCGCACGACGATGACCGAATGAACATCGGGGCAGCGCTCCAGCGCCTGGTTGCAGTTCTGCTTGAGCGGCACCCGCCGGCCGCCGCGCAGCCCCTCGTCGGCGGTGATCACCAGCCGGCAGTCGGAGTCGAGAATCCGGTCCTTCAGTGACTCCGGCGAGAAGCCGCCAAAGACGACGGAGTGGACCGCACCGATCCGGGCGCAGGCCAGCATGGCATAGGCGGCCTCGGGAATCATCGGCATGTAGATGCAGACCCGGTCCCCCTTCCTGACCTGGCGCGCCTTCAGCAGGTTGGCGAGCCGGCAGACCTGCTGGTGCAGCTCCTGGTAGGTGATCTTCTTCGAGTCGGCCGGATCATCCCCCTCCCAGAGAATGGCGACCTGATCAGCCCGCTGCGGCAGATGGCGGTCGATGCAGTTGTAGGCGGCATTCAGCGTCGCGCCAATGAACCATTTGGCCTGCCCCTGGCGAAAATCCGATTCGCTCACGGTGCTCCAGGGGCTGGACCAGTCGAGGAACTTCTGCGCCTGTTCGGCCCAGAACTGCTCGGGCTGTTCGATCGAGCTGCGGTACATCCGCAAATAGTCGTCGCGGGTGATGTGCGCACGCGCCCTGGCGCTCTCTGGAACCTGGTGGAGATGGATTTCGGACACTGTGACTCCCTGCATCGGCGTGGCTTATGGTGATGGCATGCCAAGTCGACGCTGGCCCTCTTGCAGAGAGGCAGGACGTGACTTGTGGATGTGCCGAGAGTGTACTCGTCGCCTGTGGAGTCGGGCAACCGCCCGGTGCGGTGCGCCGGGCGGTACAGAAAGAGCGGAGGGTCAGGCCACCTGGACCGGAATGGAGTTGCTGGCGTGGCTGACGGTGTTGTCTTCGTTCAGATAGACCAGCGAGGGCTTGAAGCTGGCCAGCTGGGCTGCGCTGTAGTGGGCATAGGCACAGATGATCACCCGGTCACCCGGCTTGGCCTTGTGCGCGGCCGCGCCATTGACCGAGATCACCCGCGAACCCTCTTCGGCCCGGATGGCATAGGTGGTGAAACGCTCGCCATTGGCGACGTTGTAGATCTGAATCTGCTCATATTCACGGATGCCAGCCAGATCCAGAAGCTGGCCATCGATCGCGCACGAACCTTCATATTCAAGCTCGGCATGGGTGACACATGCCCGATGTAACTTGGCCTTGAGCATGATGGATTCCATACAGCCACACCTCTTCAGCTGGAGTTATAGCCTCTTTCCGGATTCCTGCCGGAAAGCGTGGGCGGCAGTATGCCGCAAAGAATTACCCCGTTCAAACATTTACCACCAGATTGTCAATCAGCCGGGTCGAGCCGATTTTGGCCGCCACCAGAATGACCAGATTCCGCTGCGCTGGCAGTGCCGGCGACAGATCATCGGCGGCCAGAACGGTGAAATAATCGACGGCAAAACCGGCTGCCGTCAGAGTGTCACGGGCCTGTGCGCAGAGCTGATCGAGGTTCCGGTCACCGGCGCGCAGGCGGTCGGCCGTCTCGCACAGCGCCCGGTAAAGCAGTGGCGCCCGTTGCCGATCGTCGCTGCTGAGGCGGCCATTGCGCGAACTCATCGCCAGGCCATCGGCTTCGCGGCGGGTCGGCACGCCGGTGATGGTGATCGGAAAGTCGAGGTCACGCACCAGCGCACGAATGATGGCCAGTTGCTGGTAATCCTTCTCGCCGAAATAGGCCCGGTCGGGCTGAACGATGTTGAACAGCTTGCTGACCACGGTGGTCACGCCGCTGAAGTGGCCGGGACGGTTGGCGCCACAGAGGATGTCGGCGATCGCCGGGGTGCCGACGCGGATCACTCCAGCCCCCTGACCCTGCGGGTACATCTCGGCGACGTTGGGGGCAAACAGCCAATCGACCTGCAATGGCTCCAGCAGTGCGCAATCGGCGGTCAGCGTGCGCGGATAGCTGTCGTAATCCTCCTGCGGTCCGAACTGCAACGGGTTGACGAAGATGCTGACGACCACGGCGTCACACTGTGCGCGCGCCCGTTCGACCAGATCGAGATGGCCCTGATGCAGATTGCCCATGGTCGGCACCAGGCCGATGCGGTGGCCGGCACGCCGCCGTGCATGCAGCCGTGCGCGCAGTGGTTCGATGGCGTGCAGCAGCTCCATCGTCAGGAGAAGCTCTGCTCCGGGCCAGGGAAGGTGCCGTCGAGCACGGCATCGCGATAACCGGTGATGGCCTGCTGGATGCTGTCGGCCCCGATCATGAAATTCCTGACGAACTTTGGTGGCTTGCCGGGGGTGATGCCGAGCATGTCATGCAGCACCAGCACCTGGGCATCGGTGGCGGCACCGGCACCAATGCCGATGACCGGAATGGTCAGTTGCCGGGTGATGGTCTCGGCCAGCCGGCTGGGCACGCATTCGAGCAGCAGCAGGTCGGCACCGGCCTCTTCGAGTGCCACGGCATGCTCGATCATCGCCTGCGCGGCCGTGGCATCGCGTCCCTGCACCCGGTAGCCGCCCAATTTGTTGACGCTCTGGGGGGCCAGACCGATGTGGGCGCAACTGGGAATGCCGCAGCCACTGAGTGCGGCGATGATCTCGACCAGCTGCTGGCACTCCTCCAGCTTGACGACGTTGGCGCCGGCCTGCATCAGCCGGGCCGAATTTTCCAGTGCCTGGGCTGGGGTGGTGTAACTCATGAAGGGCAGGTCGGCCATCAGCAGCGCACCCTGGTTGCCGGCGGCAACACAGTGGGTGTGGTAGACCATCTCTTCCATCCGCACCGGCACGGTCGACGAATGGCCGCGCACCACCATGCCGAGGGAGTCGCCGACCAGCAGCACTTCGATGCCGCTGCTGCTGAGCAGGTGGGCAAAGCTGGCGTCATAGGCGGTGAGGCAGGAAAACCGCTTGCCGTCGCGCTTGAGCGCCCGCAGGCTGTTCAGGGTCATGGCATTCACGCGGTGGCTCCTTCTGTCTGACTGGGCATGCGGTTCGCAGGGTCAGCGGCCGTGGGTGAGCGCGGGCCCGGCGATCGCCGGTTCCACGGCGGTGAGATCGATGCGGATCAGGCCAGCATCGGTACAGCACCGACACAGCTCGCTCAGCCGCTGCCCGGTCGGCAGTATAAGGTCGCCCACCAGTTCCGCCAAAGGGTGCAGCACGAAGTTCCGCGTCGCCATTCCCGGATGGGGAATCCGCAGCCGGGGGCTCTCCATCACCAGGTCACCATAGAGCAGCAGGTCGAGATCGAGCGTGCGGGACGCCCAGCGCACGGTGCGGATGCGGCCCTGTCGCCGTTCGATCCGTTGCAGTGCATCGAGCAGCGCTTCCGGTGACAGCTGGGTGTCGAGCGCGGCGACCCGATTGACGTACCATGGCTGGTCCATCCCATCCAGCGGTGCGCTGCGGTAACAACTGGAGAGCGCAACCAGCGTGCTGTCGGGAATTTCCGCCAACGCCCGGGAGGCGGTGAGAATCTGCACCAGCGGCTCATCCAGGTTACTGCCCAGCGCGATATGGCAACGCACGATGCAGATGGCTCAGTCGCGGGATTTGCGCCGCCGCACCCGGCTGCGGCGCCTGGATTTGGGGGCCGTAACAGTGGCGACCAATGCCGTCCGCTCAGCCTCGTCGGCAATCTGATAGCTGCTCCACCACTGACCGAGACCATCGAGCGCTTCACCCGCCTGTTCGCGCAGCAGCAGAAAGTCGTAGCCGGCACGAAAGCGTGGATGCGCGATCAGCTTGGCCACCGCCGCTGGCGTGCGTCGGGGCAGCCGCCACTGCAGCTCCCAGATCTCGATGACGATGGTGGAGAAGCGGCGCGGAATGGCCGTGATTCGCACCTGCTCGCCCAGCACCTCGTGGGCGGCCTGATGGAGTGCCGCGATCGGCGGCAGCCCCTCGTCATGCTGGAGCTGCTGCTGTCGGATCGTGAGGACCGGCCACAACAGCACCGCGAAGATGAAGGCCGGATTGACCGGACGTTCCTCGGCCAGGCGCAGGTCGGTGTTGTGCATCGCCGCTTCGATGAGCGCAACGGCAAAGGGTGTCGCGGCCTCGATGCTGGCCTGGGTGGCTGGAAAGAGCGTCTCGAACAGGCCGTGCGCCCGCAGCAGTTGAAACGAGCTCAATCCATGGCCAGTCAGGAACAGCTTGATCACCTCATCGAACAGGCGTGCCGCAGGCACCTGCAGCAGCAGGGTGCGCAGCGTCCTGATCGGTTTGAGGGTCTCCTCGGCCAGCGTGAAGTCGAGTTTGGCGGCAAAGCGCACCGCGCGCAGCATGCGCACCGGATCCTCGCGGTAGCGGATGGCCGGGTCACCGATCATCCTGATCTGCCTGGCGTTCAGGTCGCGCAATCCATCGGCGTAGTCGTGCAGCGTGAAGTCGCGGATGTCGTAGTAGAGCGCGTTGATGGTGAAGTCACGCCGTCCGGCATCCTCGTCGACCCGGCCATAGACATTGTCGCGCAGGATCATGCCGCTGTCGGAACGGCGCCGCTCGAGCGGTTCAGTGTCGGGATCTTCTTCGTCGAAGGGCGAGTGATGGGCGCGAAAGGTCGAGACCTCGATGGTCTCCTGGCCGAAACGGACATGCACGATGCGAAAACGGCGACCGATCACCCGGGAATTGCGAAAGAGCTGAGTGACCTGCTCCGGCATCGCATCGGTGGCAATGTCGAAATCCTTGGGTGTCAGGCCCAACAGCAGATCGCGCACGCAGCCACCCACCAGATAGGCCGCGAAACCGGCATCCTTCAGCCGATAGAGCACCTTGAGCGCGGCGGCGCTGACCTGACTGCGGGAGAGGGTGTGGGCGTCACGGGGGATGACGGTCGGCTTGGCAAGCGTCTGTTCGATGGCAATGAGACCTGTGGCAACAAAATCCGCGCGCGAAGTATACACCACGCCACATCGATACCGCGTCGAGCCGAAAGAAGGGAAGTGGATTTCAGATGAGTTTGCAGTGGAATGCCTGAGGCATTCCACTGCAAGGTGTGTCACTCAAGAGCCAAGCTGCCGCGCCGTGTCTTTGTTTTACAGATTTGCCGGCCAGCGCCGGATTGTTATTGTTATGAGCCAAACCTGCTTGTTGTTATCACAACGATGCTGCACCTCGATCTGCCTCTTCGGATCGGCAGCTCAGGTGGCTGCGCAATTATTGTTGTTGTACCCGAAGCGTCGTTTTTATTGTTTATTGTTATTGTTATGTCCTCTTCCTATACATTTGGCGTGCCAAAATTAAATTCACTTAAATAACAACAAGTTGAAATATTATCGTGGTTTGCTAAACGGCGGGGAAACAGTTTTCTGTTACCGTCCCCCTCGTTCTGGGGACCACGCCGCGCGACAGGTAACATCGCGGCACGGCGTTGCGGTGACAGGCGGCTAGCCAGCCCTCTTGGCGGGTGTGCGACTGCGCGGGATGCTGAAGCGCTGCCGGCGCTCCCACAGACATTTACGGCTGATGCCGAGCTTGCGCGCCAGCTCGGTCTCGCTCATCTGGTCCTGATGCTGCAGCACGAACTGCTGGAAGTAATCCTCGAGCGACAGCCCCTCCTGCGGTTCAAAGGCGATCTTTGACGGCACCGTGCCCTTGCTTTCCTGCTGTCTGCGCAGTTCGGCCACCTCGATCAACTCGACATCGATGCCGAGCAGCGGGTGGTCGATGACCGGCTGCTCGCTGAGCACCACCGCCCGTTCGATGGCGTTTTCGAGCTCGCGGACATTGCCGGGCCAACCGTAGGTGGTGATGGCCTGGATGGCGTTGGGCGAGAACCGCAGCGCGGAGCGCCCCAGACGCTGGGCAACCTTGTCGAGAATGTGTTCGGCGATCTCGAGGATGTCGCTGCCGCGCTCGCGCAGCGGCGGCAGTTCGATCTTCACCACATTGATTCGGTAGTAGAGATCCTGGCGAAACCGGTTCTCCTTGACCATGCGCGCCAGATCGCGGTGGGTGGCCGAGATCAGACGCACATCGACCTTCTTCGATTCGACCGAACCGATGCGGCGAATCTCGCCCTCCTGCAGCACCCGCAGCAGGCGGGCCTGGGCCTCCAGCGGCAGTTCGCCGATCTCATCCAGAAAGAGGGTGCCGCCATCGGCGGCTTCGACCAGGCCGGTGCGGCTGGCGGTCGCGCCGGTGAAGGCGCCCTTTTCGTGGCCAAAGAGTTCGGATTCGATCAGGCTTTCGGGAATGGCCGCGCAGTTGATGCTGATCAGCGGTTGGTCACGGCGTGGTCCCAGCGCATGGATGGCCTTGGCGATCAGCTCCTTGCCGGTGCCCGATTCACCCTGGATCAGCGCGGTGGTGGCGGTCCTGGCCACCTTGTGGATGTGGCTGTAGATCGCCTGCATCGCCGGTGAGCGCCCGACCATGCCGGGCAGGCCGTGGTTGGCGCCGTCGGCGGCAACCGGTGTCGGCGTGTGACTGGCGATGATGCGGCGGATCGTGCCCAGCATCTCGTTGTGGTCGAAGGGCTTGGCGATGTAGTCGACCGCGCCCATCTTCATGGCATCGACCGCCGAGCGCAGGCTGGCGTAACTGGTCATGATCAGCACCGGCGTCGCCGGCGCCAGCTTGATCAGATCAGTGCCCGGCGCACCGGGCAGGCGCAGGTCGCTGATGATGATGTCGAACTCGTCAAGATTCTGCTTCGTCTGGGCCTCGGCCACCGAACCGGCCTCGCTGACCTTGAACTGGTTGCGCTCCAGCAGACGGCGCAGCGCGTAGCGGATGACCGACTCATCCTCGATGATGAGCACCTTGGGGGTCGACTTCATTACTCACGACCTCGGCAGTATAAGACGTTACCAGTCTAACCAGTTTCTGACTCAGAATCATCCGTCTGCGCGCTCTGTTGCGTTGATTCCACCCACTTTGGCAGCAGCACTGTTACCTTGGTGCCGCGTCCGGTCGCCGCATCCAGCGGGCTGTCGATCAGCAGTTGCCCCTGATGCGCCTCGACGATGCTGTAGGCCAGTGCCAAGCCGAGTCCGGTGCCCTCGCCCGGCTCCTTGGTGGTGAAGAACGGATCGAACACCCGCTCGTGCAGGCTCTTGTCGATGCCGCTGCCCTGATCGATCACCTCGGTCTGGACCATGCCCTCCAGAAGCTGGCTGCGGATGAGGATGCAGGCACCGGGTGGCGAGGCGTCACGGGCGTTGTCGAGCAGGTTGACGAACACCTGCTGCAGCCGCTGGCTGTCGCCACGCACGTCGAGGTCCGGATCACAGCGGTTGTCGAAGCGGATGTCATACCCCTTGCCACCGATCGACAACAGTTCGACCGCTTCGGCCACACAGGCCCTGAGCGAGACGGCACCATGCCGGGAGGGTGTCTCGGGGTTGCCGCGGTGGGCAAAGGTGACCAGCGACTGGACGATGCGGTTGATGCGGCGGATCTGCTGGCGAATCTGCTCGGCCAGCTCCCTGATTTCGGCTTCGTCACTCTCGGCAGCGAGGTTTTGCGCCAGACAGTCGATGCCGGTGACCGGATTGCCGATCTCATGGGCGACACCGGCGGCAAGCCGGCCGATCGAGGCCAGCCGCTCGCTGTGCATCAGCTTCTGTTCGAGCAGTCGGGTGTCGGTCATGTCCTCCACCAGGATCACCTGACTGCCACCCTGATAGACATCCTCGGCGGAGACATCCGACTTGTGCAGGGCCACCCAGCGCTGCTCCCCGCCCAGCTTGATTGGCTCCTTGTGGCGCTGCATGGCCGGGTCATGTAGAAAATCGGCGAACAGCGCTCCCCAGGGTGGTGCGAGCGAGGCCAGGGTGGAGCCGATCACCTCTCCGGCTGGCGTCTGGGTCAGCGCCTCCATCGCGCGGTTCCACAGCAGCACTTCGCCATCGACACCGATCGAGAGCACTCCGATCGGCAGGTCGCGCAATGTCTGGCGGTGGTAACGCCGCAGGGTGTCGAGTTCGGCCGCCAGGCCGCGCAGATCCTTGCGATAGGATTCGAGCCGGTTTTCGATGAAGTTGATGTCCTCGACGTCGTAAGCATAGGGTGACTCCTTGTAGGGGAGCAGGCGTGAGACGATCTCCTGGGCGGTGGAGGGTCCCAGCCGGCCCGACAGGTTGGCCTCGATGCGGTCACGCAGACGGCGCATTGCATAGGGGCGCCGCTCATCGGCATCGAGCTCGAGCTCGCGCAGCGCCTGCTCCACCTCCTGCCGTGCCAGATTGAGCCCGAGCGCCTTGCTCAACTGCTGGATGAAGCGCTCGGGTGACGATTGGCTCAATTCACGGCGTCGCGGCCGACGGATGTTGTCCACCGAGCAGAGTTCGGCTGCGGCACGCTCCGCCGGACTGCGTGAGGTAACGGCCGAGACCAGGGAGAAGATGGCGATGTTGAGGGCCAGACAACCGAGTGCCAGCGGACTCCAGTTGTCCTGCAGCAGCGACAGTGAACGGGCACCGGTCAGTGGCTGTGCCAGCAGGGCACAGAGCAGCCAGAGCACAAGACCGGTCAGCAGTCCTGCCACCAGCCCCTTGCGGTTGGCATGCGGCCAGTAGAGCACTCCCAGGGTGCCGGGCATCAGCTGGAGGATGCAGACAAAGGCAAACAGGGCCAGTTCGGCCAGTGGCTGCCAGTCGGAAAAGAGCATCGGACCCAGCAGACCGATCAGAAAGATCAGCGCAATCAGCCAGCGCCGGCGCGCCAGCACCCAACGATAGAGTTGCTCCTTTTGCGCGGTCTGGTAGAACGGCAGCACCAGATGGTTCAGACAGATGGAGGCCAGCGCCAGCGTCCCCACCACCATCACCGCGCTGGTGGCGGCCAGGGTGCTGAGCAGGGTCGCCAGCAGAATCGCCGGCGAGTGACTCGTCAGTGCCAGACCGATCGAGAAAAATTCGGCGGAGCCGCTCAGTCCGATGGCCTCGCCGGCCCACAGTATCGGCAGCACCGGCAGGCTCAACAGCAGCAGATAGAGCGAGAAGCCACCACCCAGCCAGTTGGACAATGTCGCTGAACGACCCTCGGCAAACAGCAGGCGGTAGATGTGCGGCATCAGCACAGTGGCAAAGAAGAACAGCAGCAGCAGGATGCGTGGTGTCCACTGCGCCATCGGCTGATGCAGCCGGTCGAGCAGCAGCGGATGGGCCCGCAGCCACTGGCCGAGTCCCTGCAAGTCGCCAAAGGCGTAGCGCAGCGCCAGCCAGCCGAGCCCGCCGAACGCCACCAGCTTCAGCAGTCCGGAGCTGGCGATCGCAAGCAGCAGGCCCGAATGCTTCTGCTCCGCAGTGAGGTCACGTGAGCCGAACCGCAGCGTGAAGAGCAGCAGCAGCAGCACGAATCCACCCAGCAGCAACCAGGGGGCAGGGCCATCGTGGCTCAGCAGTACGAAGAGTTCATGCACGCTCTTCAGTTGCAACGCCACCATCGGCAACGAGCCGAACAGCAGCAGCAGCGCGGCCAATGCCCCGACCAGGCGGCTGCGGTAACGGAACGCCAGCACATCGGCCAGCGAGTTGAGCTGATGGGTACGCACCAACTGGGCCAGCGGCTGCAGAAAGATCGGCGCCAGCAGAAAGGCCATGCTCATGCCGAGATAGTAGAACAGGTAGCTGTGGCCGAAATGCCGGGCGAAGCCGATCGACCCCAGCAGCGACCAGGCACCGCCGTAAACCCCGAGTGCGAAGAGATGGATGAGCGGATGGCGCGCCAGGCGGGCCGGCCCGCGCCAGCGTTCGGCAGCCCAGGCAGTGAGGAACAGCAGCGCCAGATAGCCCAGAACCGCCAGCGGCAGAGCGAGCTCAGGACTCATCGGGCTCCCGCAGCTGCTGCAGAACCAGGGCGAGAATGATCACCGCCAGCCAGACCAGATGGGGCCGATACCAACTGCTGCCGACATCGCCGACCCAGGCCTGCACGCCGGGAAAGAGCAGCAGCACCCCAATCACCAGCAGCATGATCGAGCGCGGGACATACATCGCAATGTCCTGAATGGATGACGGATCGACCGGCTATGGTAGAGAGGCCGGACTCAATCCGCCAGCCGTTCCGGCATCGGCAGGCTGCGGCAGCCCTGCAGCGCGGCCAGCGACCAGCGGGGCGTGGCCCAATCGAGCTGGGTCCGCACCGCTTCATGCCGCAGTGCCGGCGGCGGTTCGAGTCGCAGCAGCGTCAGTACGGCATGGAGATTCTGCCGCGCGCGGGAGAGATCGAGCGCCGGTGCGAGGTTCTGCTTGCTCAGCTTGGCACCGCTTCGATTGACCAGCACCGGCAGATGGCCATAGTCGGGTGGCGGCTCTCCCAGCAGCATGGCCAGATGGATCTGGCGCGGCGTGGAGTCGAGCAGGTCGACCCCGCGTACCACCCGGCTGATGCCTTGGCGCAGGTCATCGAGCAGCACCGCCAGTTGATAACTGACCAGGTCATCGCGCCGCCAGATGACAAAATCGCCCCCATCGCGGGCGAGCTGAAATTGCTGCGGCCCCTGAATCAGGTCGATGAAGCGGATCGGCCGGTCGCCGACATCGACCCGCAATGCACTGGGGAGATTGGCCGCCGGGGGGCGATGACGGCAGGTGGCGGGATGCTGTCCGCCCAGGGAGGCCAGTTCGCTGCGGCTGCATTGGCAGCGGTAAGCCAGATCGCGTTCGCGCAACCGCTCCGCCACCTCGCGGTAGTGCGACATCCGCGACCATTGCCGCTCCAGTGGGCCATCCCAATGGAGACCATGCTGCTCCAGCGCATGCAGAATCTGCGATTCGGCCCCGCTGGCCTCACGGACCGGATCGATGTTCTCGATCCGCAGCAGCCAGTCGCCGCCGGCCTGGCGGGCGTCGAGGTAACTGGCCACCGCGGTCAGCAGGGAGCCCAGATGGAGGGGGCCGGTCGGCGAGGGGGCAAAGCGGCCCCGATAACGGCGGGAGGGAGGGTGCAGGGGGGATTCGGTGCCAGCCTGGAGGCGCGCCATGGCCCCGCCGGCGTCAGCCGCGTTGCTGCTTTTCCTTGATTTCATCCAGCGTCTTGCAGTCGACACAGAGGCTGGCGGTCGGGCGCGCCTCGAGCCGACGGATGCCGATCTCGATGCCGCAGGCGTCGCAGAAGCCATATTCGCCCTGGTCGATGCGCTCGAGGGTCGATTCGATCTTCTTGATCAGCTTGCGCTCGCGGTCGCGGGTGCGCAGTTCGAGGCTGAACTCCTCTTCCTGGCTGGCGCGGTCGGAGGGATCGGGGAAGTTGGCGGCCTCATCCTGCATGTGGTGGACGGTGTGGTCGACCTCTTCCATCAGTTCTTTCTTCCATGTCTGCAGGATGTTCCTGAAGTGTGCGAGCTGCTGCGGATTCATGTACTCCTCGCCCTTCTTCTCTTTGTAGGGCGAAAAGGTCTTGAGAATGGCTTCAGCGCGTGAATGCTCCTTGGCTGCCATGGTTTCTGCTCCGGGATACGGCTCGTGGATGATCCGGCGCCGACTCGGCCAGATCGGATGGATGGGGCG
This sequence comes from Pseudomonadales bacterium, assembly GCA_024234215.1. Lineage (NCBI taxonomy): Bacteria > Pseudomonadati > Pseudomonadota > Gammaproteobacteria > Pseudomonadales > Pseudomonadales bacterium. The sequence continues at coordinate 393,292 of JACKOQ010000002.1, read as the reverse complement.
GGTTGAATGACCTGCACGCCCTCGACGCTGTCGGCAGCATGGACGGGCGTGACAGAACAGCGCGCAGAAGCTATCAGATAGGTTACCCTTTGGCCAGAGCCTCGGGTTGCTTTTCTGTCGGTGCGCCATCGACCGCGGCAGCAGGCTGAAACAGCAGGAGATGTGGTATGAGTGACCGGCGATTCGCCGCCCGGGTGGCCGAGATCGAACCCTTTCGGGTGATGGCGGTGCTGGAGCAGGCCCGCGCGCTGGAGCAGGCGGGCCGGGACATCATCCACATGGAGGTGGGTGAGCCCGATTTTCCCACCGCCGCACCGATTGTCGAAGCCGGCCGGGCCGCGCTGGCTGCGGGCCGGACTCAATACAGCCCGGCGCTGGGGCTGCCCGAACTGCGCGCGGCGATCAGCGACCACTATCGGCGTACCCAAGGGCTCGACATCGACCCGCGACGCATCCTCATCACCGCTGGGGCCTCCGGCGCACTGCTGCTGGCCGCCGCGCTGCTGGTGGAGCCGGGCAGCGGCGTGCTGCTGGCCGATCCGGGCTACCCCTGCAACCGCCACTTCATTCGGCTGTTCGGCGGCGAACCCCAGGCGGTGGCGGTGGCGGCCGCGCAACGCTTTCAACTGCTGCCGGCGCTGGCGCAGCAACAGTGGCGGCCGAACAGCCGTGGCCTGCTGCTGGCAACCCCTTCCAACCCGACTGGCACCGTGCTGAACCGGAGCGATCTGCGTGGTTTCGCTGAGCTGGCCGTGCAAAAGGAGGCCTTTGTGCTGGTGGATGAGATCTACCAGGGGCTCACCTACGGCAGCGATGCGCCCTCGATGCTGGCCTTCACCGACGAAGCCTATGTGATCAACAGCTTTTCGAAATATTTCGGCATGACCGGCTGGCGACTCGGCTGGCTGGTGGCGCCGCCCACGGCCGTTGCCCCGCTGGAGAAGTTGGCGCAGAACCTGTTCATCGCCCCGTCGACACCGGCACAGCACGCGGCGCTGGCGGCCTTTTCGGCATCGACGATCGAGCTTCTCGAAGCGCAGCGTGGCGAGTTCCAGCGGCGACGCGATCTGCTGCTGCCGGCGCTGCGGCAGGCCGGCCTCGTGATCGAACGGGAGCCGGAGGGGGCCTTCTACCTCTATGCGGCGATCGACCATCTGGGACTCGACAGCGAGACCTTCTGCCTGCGCCTGCTCGAAGAAGAAGGGGTGGCCATCACCCCAGGCACCGACTTCGGTCAGTACCGCGCCAACGACTTCGTGCGGGTGGCCTACACCGCCGACATCGACCGACTGGCGCAGGCGGCGGCGCGCATCGCCCGCTTCGTGGCGCGGCTGGGATGAACGGCGACATTCACCGGCCGCAGGGGTCGCTTTGGCAGCTCTGCACGGCGGATGGCAACGCGCTGTTCAACTCATCGCGGGCATGGCGCATGATGGAGACGCCCGAACTCAGTGCCAGCAGCGCCAAGGCCACCGCCACCAGCAGGTCGGGCCAGCGGCTGCCGGTGAGGGCCACGCCACCGGCGGCCAGAATCACCGCCAGATTGCCGATCGCATCGTTGCGGCTGCAGAGCCAGACCGAGCGCATGTTGGCATCGCCATCGCGAAAGGCATAGAGCAGCAGCGCCACGCCGGCATTGGCGGCCAGCGCCAGCAGTGCCACCAGACCCATCGTCCAGGTCTCGGGCAGCAGCCCGTGCAGCGCTGCCCAGCCGGTTCTGCCCAGCACCAGCAGCCCGAACAGCGCCATCGTGGCGCCCTTGATCCAGGCAGCGCGCGAGCGCCACACCAGCGCCAGCGACAGCACTGCCAGTGACAAACCGTAGTTGGCGGCATCACCGGCAAAATCGATCGCATCGGCCAGCAGCGCGGAGGAGCCTGACCGCAGGCTGCCGGCGACCTCGACGAAGAACATCAGACTGTTGACCAGCAAGGCGACCCACAACGCCTTGCGGTAACGGGGGGTGAGCGCGACAGCAGGGGTGGGTCCGCAGCAGTTGTCGGACATGGCGATCTCCTGATGAATGAGGACAGTCATCGATTCAACACCCCGTAGCCACTACAGGGTCAAGCGATTTAACATCACGTTCAGCAACGATGAAGCCCGGTTCGATAGAGGAGACACGCCATGCGCATCGGTGAACTGGCGCGGGCCACTGGCGTCGATGTCGAGACCATTCGCTACTACGAAAAAAGCGGACTGCTGCCGGCGCCGGCGCGCCATGACAACGGCTACCGCGCCTACGACCGTTCGCACCTGGAGCGGCTCAGCTTCATCCGCCACTGCCGCGCGCTGGACATCCCGCTGGCCGACGTACAGCGGCTGCTGCGCTTCATTGAGCAGCCCGAGGCCGACTGCGGTGACATCGATCAACTGATCGCGGCGCAGTTGAACCGGGTGCAGGCGCGCATCGTCAGCCTGCAGGCGCTGGCACTGCAACTGGATACGCTGCGCCGGCGGTGCGGCACCGCCCGCACCGCCCGTGACTGCGGCATCCTGCAGGAGCTGGTGGCCGCTGCCCACGGCGAATCCTGCGCCTGCCACGCATCATGAACGGCCAGCGCATCAGTGGCATCCTCGCTGCGCTGGCCGCGGCGCTGCTGTTCGGCGCCAGCACACCGCTGGCCAAGCTGCTGCTGACGCGGATCGACCCCTGGCTGCTGGCCGCGCTGCTCTATCTGGGCTCCGGCGTCGGTCTGTGGCTGCTGCGGCGGCTGGGCCGTGCCGAGGCAGTGCGGCTCGAACGCGGTGACTGGGGCTGGCTGGCGGCCGCCATTGCCGCCGGTGGTGTGGCCGCACCGCTGCTGCTGATGTTCGCGCTGTCGGCGATGCCCGCCACCACGGCCGCGCTGCTGCTCAATGCCGAGGCGGTGCTGACCGTGTTGCTGGCCTGGTTTCTGTTCAGGGAGCCGTTCGACCGCCGCATTGCAGCGGGGATGCTGACCATCGTCGCCGGCGCCCTGCTGCTGAGCTGGCCGCAGCGGCTGCAACTGGCCACGCTCTGGCCCACCCTGGCCCTGCTCGCTGCCGCGCTGGCCTGGGCGATCGACAACAACCTCACCCGCAAGATCGCGCTGGCCGATGCCTCTTTCATCGCGATGAGCAAGGGATTGATCGCCGGTTCGACCAACCTGCTGCTGGCACTCCAGCTGCGGGTCGACTGGCCAGCGCCGGGCGTGGTGGCGACTGCCGCGCTGCTGGGCCTCCTCTGCTATGGCGTCAGCCTGACGCTGTTCGTGGTCGCGCTGCGGCAGCTTGGTGCCGCGCGCACCAGTGCCTACTTCGGTCTGGCGCCGTTCTGGGGCGCGCTGCTGGCCATCGCGCTGCTGGGTGAACCGCTCACGCCGCAACTGCTGGTGGCCGCACTGCTGATGGCGGTGGGTGTGGCGCTGCATCTGACGGAGCGACACCAGCATCTGCACCACCATGCGCCGATGAGTCACCGCCACCGCCATCACCACGCACTGGATGGCGATCCGCACCATGACCACAGCCATGCCGAACCGGTACCGCCCGGCACAGGCCACAGCCACTTTCACCACCATCCGGCGCTCAGCCACGACCATCCGCACTTTCCCGACGCCCACCATGGCCATCGTCACCCCGATTGAGCGGCCAGACCGCATCCCCTGGCCAATGGAGTGCGCTAAGATGAGCCTTCAACCGTACGACTTTCAGGAGCTGACCGATGCAATCCAGACTTCTCAAACGTTCACTGATCGCGCTGCTGGTGACCCAGTCGGTGGCGCTGGCCACCGTGCAGCCGGCTGCGGCCGCGCTGATCTCGACCGAAAGCGCGCTGACGCTGGAGCAGCGTCAGAGCCGGCTCGCGCCGCTGCAACAGGCGCTGGCACGGGCCGATGTGCAGGCAAAACTGATCGAGAAGGGTGTCGACCCGCAGGCGGCGGCCGCCCGCATCGCCAACCTGAGCGACGCGGAGATTGCCTCGATCCAGCAGCAGATCGACCAGTTGCCAGCCGGCGGTGACGGCCTGTTCGCGGTGCTCGGTATCGTCTTTATCGTGCTGCTGATTCTCGACTTCGTCGGCGCGACCAACGTCTTTCGCTCCGTTTGAGCGCACTGCGCTGGCGCCCGCTGGGCGCCCTGCTGCTGCTGTGGCTGGCCGGCTGCACACAGTGGTCGCCGCCAGCCGGGACAGCCGCCTCGCCGACGCTTGAGCTGAGCGCGACACCCTTCTTTCCCCAGGCACGCTACCAGTGCGGACCCGCGGCCCTGGCCACGCTGCTGGTCGATGCCGGGGTCGAGACCACGCCCGATCAGCTTGCACCACAGGTCTACCTGCCGCAGCGGGCCGGCAGCCTGCAACCGGAGCTGATCGCGGCCAGCCGCCGGGCCGGTCGCATTCCCTACCGGCTCGATCCACACTGGTCGGCGATCGAGGCCGAACTGGCCGCCGGCCGGCCGGTGCTGGTGCTGCAGAATCTCGGTTTCTCCTTCTGGCCGCGCTGGCACTATGCGGTGGTGATCGGCCACGATGCCCGGCACGAGGGGGTGATCCTGCGCTCCGGCACCGAACGGCGCCAGCGGCTGCCGATGCGCCAGTTTCTCTACAGTTGGCAGCAGAGCGACCACTGGGCACTGGTGGTGCTGAAGCCGGGTGAACTGCCGGCCAACGTCGACAGCACACGTTATCTGGCCGAACTGGCCGTGTGGGAGCGCCAGGGTCGCAACACGGCCGCGCTGCGTGGCTATCTGGCGGCAGTCGAACGCTGGCCGGATCAACCCACCGCCCGACTGGGTGCCGGCAACATGCTCCACGCCCGCGGTGACCATGCCGCCGCAGCGCAACAGTACCGTGCACTGTTGCGGCTGCGTCCCGAGGATCCAGTCGCGCTCAACAACCTGGCCGACACCCTGGCGCAGCTCGGCTGCCGCGACCAGGCGTTGACACTGATCGAACGCGGCCTGCGACAGCCTGCGCTCGCCCCGGCAGTGCGCGATACCATGGTGGCGACCCGTGCCGAGATCAGCGCCCGGCCGGCGACCGCAGCCGCTACGGAGTGTGCAGCGCCTGCCGCGCCGTAGCGGCACAGTCGGCCGCCGACGGCGCCAGCCGCTGCAACCACTGCGCGACCCGCTCGGCGGTGGCGGCTGGTTGCTCCTGCATGAAACAGTGACCGCCCGTGACCTGCTCGGCCTGCAACCCCGGATTGAGCTGCAACGCCCGGGCCACGGCCGGCGCGATGAAAGGCATGGTCGAATCGCCATGGAGAATCGCACCCGGGCAGTCGATCTGCGGAATCAGCCGCCAGTAATCGAGCGGCACCGAGCTGTAGATGGCCGCCTCGATCTGCGGCGGGCACTTGAGCCGATACTGGCCGCCGTCGTCGGCGTACAGCGCATGGTCGATGAAGCAGGCGAACGCCTCGTCACTCCAGCCCTTGTAACCACCGCGCTGATGCAGATGGCGCCAGGCAGCGGCGCGCGATGGCCAGAGGGCGGTGCGCAGCCGCGCGTCACGTGCCATCGGCGACTCGCCCCGCTGGCGGCTCTCGATCTCGGCCTGCATCAATTCCGGCGGAAACAGCACCGGGTCGAGCACGACGATGCTGCTGAAGAGCTGCGGATGCAGCGCCGCCAGCGACAGCGTCAACACACCGCCAAAACTGTGGCCAACGCCATGCACCGGCACCTCGCCCCACTCGGGCGCAAACCGCTCGATCACCGCAAAGAGCCGCTCCACGGTGACCTGCCAGCCATCGAACCGCTCCCCGGCATCGCTGTCGCCATGCCCCTGCACATCGCTCAGAAACAGGTCATAGTGGCTGCCGAGCCGACGCAGCATCGCCCAATAGCTGAGGCCGCAGAAGCCGTTGCCATGCACGAAGTGCAGCAGCGGCTTGCCGGAGGGCGGCGTGCGCCAGCCGCGCAGCGTCAATCCGGGTTCGACACGGTGACTCCAGCGGATCAGGGCGTGGGGCGGGGCGGCAGGCAGGTTCGGCATCGGCAGGGCTCTCGCAACAGCAGATCAAAATTGCGCCATTCTAAGCCGAAATGGCCAGTCGCGCCGGCACAACAGAGACTACCGGCACAGCGACTCGCACGGCACCCCATCGCCATCGCCATCCAGCGACTTGATGTCGCAGCGCGTCAGATGGTCGCGCGCCTCCGCGCAGCTCGACATCTGCGCGCAGCGCTTCTTGGTGCCGCACTCCGCTTCGGCGGCAGTGCGCGCGGGTGGCGTGGTGGAGGGCGCCAGCGTGCTCCGCCGGCTGACACCGTTCGACTGGTGGCGCCACACCCACGGCGGCTCGAACTCCGAGCCCCACACCCCCTTGCGGGCGCGCTGCGCCTGCGTTTCATCCGCCACGTAGTCGCTGCTGTAATGGCGGTAAGCGAGCGCATGTCCCTCGGCGACCAGCCAGCGGTTGAGCTCCGCGCCTCCCACCGAACAGACCGCAATCACCCTGCCGTAGCGGTGGCGCCCCTGTTCGAAGGAGTCCGGCTCCCGATCCCTGGGCTCGCAGCGCACCGGACGCCGCCCGATGAACTCCGTCAGCGCCACGGTGGCGGCTTGCCCGCAGCGCCAGGGTTCTCCATCGCGTTGACACAGCTGATGAAACTCAGGCGCATCGATGCCGTACAGGCGAATGCGCTGCCCCGCAACCGTCAGGGTGTCGCCATCGATCACGAACGCGCCGCCTGCAATCGGCTGCCCTTCGTTGCCCGCCGCCGGTGCGCTGCGCGCACAGGCCAATGCCAGCGCCAGTACACCGAGCAATGGCAACATTCGAATCACTCTGCCCATCGGTTCTCTTCTTTGCATTCGCACTCATGACCGAGGGTACACGAAAATCGTGGCCAGCCATGGCGCCATGCTGCGTCTTGGAGTGCAAGCGGCGGCGGCTGCGGCACGAAGGGGTGACCGGGGTAGGGTGAACGGCCTTTCCGGTGACCAGCCAAGGCGAAAAACCTGATCGATCAATGACAACCCCAACCGTCCTCGGCTGGGGTTGCTTCTCTTCTCAAACCACCGCAAAACCCAGCGCGGCGAACAGCGCCCGGGTGGCTTCGGCCTCGGCCGGCAGCCGCAGCCGCAGGGAGGCAAATTCGCGGCGGCCGGGGTAGTGCTTGCGCAGCCGGTCGAAGGTGGCGGCTGAAGGGTCCTGCGCCAGTGCGCGCCGCAATCGCCAGTCGTCGAGGCGGATGTCGTAGAGCAGTCGCATCACCTGCAGCAGCAGGTCGAGCGGATCGGCCGCCGCGGCCAGCGTGACCTCGCGCAGCAGCGGTGGCGGCAGGAAGGTGTCGAGTGGCGGCAGCGGCGGCAGCTCCAGCCATGCACCGATCGCCTGACGCAGCTGCCAGGCACCGCGCATCTTGCCCTCCAGGCTGTGGCCGGCGATGTGCGGCGTGCCGAGCACCAGCCGATCGAGCAGGGCCGGGTCGATGTTGGGCTCACCCTCCCAGACATCCAGCGCCACGCTGGGTGCCCTGGGCTGTTGCAGCCGTGCCAGCAGCGCCTGGTGGTCGATCACCGCGCCACGGCCGCTGTTGATCAGCAACTGGCCGTCATGCAGCCGCGCCAGTCGCGCCGCATCGAACAGATGCCAGGTGGGATGGTCGCCCTGCCGGGTCAGCGGGGTGTGCAGCGTGATCACATCGGCCTGCATGGCGGCATCGAGGTCGCTGTTGGCCAGATCCGGCCGGTAGGGGTCGACGCAGTCGAGCGGCCAACCAAGGGTGCGCAGCAGCGCGCAGAGCTGCTGTCCGACACTGCCCAGCCCCACCACCGCCACTCTGGGTTGCGGCGGCAACCGCTCTGCCTCGCGCAGCGTCAGCAGCAGCGAGAGCAGATATTCGGCCACCGCGCGGGCGTTGCAGCCGGGGGCATTGGCCACCTCGATGCCGAGCTGCCGCAGCGGCTCGCAATCCAGGTGGTCCACACCGATGGTGGCGCTGCCGACGAATTTGATCGAGGAACCGCGCACCAGCTCGGCATCGACGCGGGTCAGCGAGCGCACCAGCAGCAGGTCGGCGTCGCGCAGCAGTGCCGGCGTGATGGCGCGTCCGGGCACCCTGACCACTTCGCCGAGCGGCGCAAACAGCGGATCGAGCAGCGGGATGTTTTCGTCGGCGACGATTCGCAGCGGCATGGCGTTCAGCACCGATCGGGGTCGAAACTGGCCGGAGCGGGCGGCCAGGGCTGTTGATAGTGGTCGGCCAGCGTACGGGCAAACCGCTCGGCGCGCGGCGGCAGCCCCTGCTCGCGGTAGCGCGCTGCCTGCCTCGACACCTGTTCGGCGAACCTGTGCCGGGTCGAGGGGAGGGCGCCGTTCAGGTTGTCGAGGCTGAGCCGGAAACGGGCGCCGGTGGCGAGGGTGAGCAGCCACTCCACCGCCTGCGGCACCGCCTCCACCTGCTCGAAGCGGGCCTGCTCATCGGCATTGCGGCCATCCGGGCAGTACCAGTAGCCATAGTCGACCTGCTGGCGCCGGGTCGGGCCGGCGATGCACCAGTGTGCCACCTCATGCAGCGCGCTGGCGAAGTAGTCATGGCGAAAGCGGATCAGATGCAGTGGCTGTCCCGGCGTGGCCGGCAGGTAGATCGGCTCCTCGCCGCCACCCTGCAGCAGGGTGGCATGGCTGGGAACGAACAGGCGGTTGAACAGCAGGCAGAGGGGGAGGCAGTGCATGACGGCATGATCCTGCAAGGCTGACGCCGTACCCGGCCTGCCTGCGTCATCGGCCATCCGCGGCCGCGCTACTGATGCCGGGTGGCGTCGATCTCGTAGCTGACCTTGCCGCCGGGGGTGGCCACTTCGACGATGTCGCCCTCTTCCTTGCCGATCAGGGCGCGGGCCAGCGGCGAGGAGACCGAGATCTTGTTGGCCTTCACATCGGCCTCGTCGTCGCCGACGATGCGGAAGGTGAGCCGTTCGTCGGTGGCGCTGTTGATCAGATCGACGGTGGCGCCAAAGATCACCTTGCCGCTGTTGGGAATCTGGGTGATGTCGATGATCTGCGCCTCGGAGAGCTTGGATTCGATCTCGCGGATGCGCCCTTCGGTGAAGCTCTGCTGCTCGCGGGCCGCATGGTACTCGGCGTTCTCTTTCAGGTCGCCATGGGCGCGCGCCTCGGCAATCGCATTGATGATGCGCGGTCGCTCCACCGTCTTGAGCCGTTGCAGCTCCTCTTCCAACTGCTTGGCGCCCTCTTTGGTCATCGGGACCCTTTTCATCACTTCAGCCTCTCGTGCAGTGCCTGCAATGTGTGGACGGCCAGATCCCCTTTGAACTGCAACGCCTGGCAGATGGCCTCGGCGCCCGCCAGGGTGGTGGTGTAGTGAACCCGGTTGAGCAGTGCGTAACGGCGAATGGTTGCGGAGTCAGCAATGGCCTGCCGTCCTTCGGTGGTGTTGACGATGAAGGAGATTTCGCCGTTTTTCAACCGATCGACGATGTGCGGCCGCCCCTCGCCGACCTTGTTGGTCTGCTCGACCGCCAACCCTGCCGCCTTCAGCGCCGCTGCGGTGCCCCGGGTGGCCGTCAGCGAGAAGCCGAGGCCGATCAGTGCACGGGCCACCTCGACCGCGCCGGCCTTGTCGGGGTCGCGCACGCTGAGAAAGGCGACACCGCCACTCGGCAGCAGTTCTCCGGCACCGGCCTGGGCCTTGGCGAAAGCTTCGGCGAACGTGAGGCCGACGCCCATCACTTCACCGGTCGATTTCATCTCCGGTCCCAGAATCGGGTCGACGCCGGGGAACTTGTTGAACGGGAAGACCGCCTCCTTGACGCTGACATAGTCGGGGATGCGTTCGGTGACGAAGCCCTGCTGCGCCAGGTCGATGCCGGCCATGCAGCGGGCCGCCACCTTGGCCAGCGAGATGCCGATGCATTTGGAGACGAAGGGCACGGTGCGCGAGGCGCGCGGGTTGACCTCGAGCACATAGATCTCGCCGTTCTGCACCGCCAGCTGGGTGTTCATCAGCCCGACCACGCCCAGCTCCAGCGCCATCGCCTCGATCATGCCGCGCATCCGCTGCTGCAATTCGGGCGCCAGACTGTAGGGCGGCAGCGCGCAGGCCGAGTCGCCCGAGTGGACGCCAGCCTGCTCGATGTGCTGCATGATGGCGCCGATCACCACCTGCCTGCCGTCACTGACCGCATCGATGTCGACCTCGACCGCATCATCCAGAAAACGGTCGAGCAGCACCGGCCGCTCGCTCGAAGCCTGCACCGCCTCGACCATGTAGCGCTTCAGTTCGGCAGTGTTGTAGACGATCTCCATCGCCCGGCCGCCCAGCACGTAGGAGGGACGCACCACCAGCGGATAGCCGATCGATTCGGCCGCCACCAGCCCCTCTTCGAGGCTGCGCACGGTGCGGTTGGGCGGTTGCCTGAGGTTGAGCTGCTGGATCATCTGCTGGAACCGCTCGCGGTCCTCGGCCCGATCGATCGCGTCGGGCGTGGTGCCGATGATCGGCACGCCGGCGCGATGCAGCGCCCGCGCCAGATTGAGTGGCGTCTGGCCACCGAACTGGACGATCACCCCCTTGGGCTGCTCCAGCGCGACGATCTCGAGCACATCCTCCAGCGTCACCGGCTCGAAGTAGAGGCGGTCGGAGGTGTCGTAGTCGGTCGACACCGTCTCTGGATTGCAGTTGACCATGATGGTCTCGTAGCCATCCTCGCGCATCGCCAGCGCCGCATGCACGCAGCAGTAGTCGAATTCGATGCCTTGGCCGATGCGGTTGGGTCCGCCACCCAGCACCATGATTTTGTCACGCTGACTGGGTGCCGCCTCGCACTCCTCGTCATAGCTGGAGTAGAGGTAGGCCGTGCTGGCGGCGAACTCCGCGGCGCAGGTGTCGACCCGCTTGTAGACCGGCCGCACCCCCAGCCGATGGCGCTGATCGCGCACTGCCTGTTCGTCGACGCCGAGCAGTCGCGCCAGCCGGGCGTCGGCAAAGCCCTTGCGCTTGAGCCGCCGCAGCCAGTCAGCGTCGAGCGCCGCCAGCGGTTGGCCGGCCAGCACCTGCTCCTCGCGGATCAGATCGTCGATGTAGGCCAGGAACCAGGGGTCGATGGCGGTCAGTTCGTGGATCTCATCGACCCCCATGCCGGCACGGAAGGCATCACCGATGTACCAGAGCCGCTCGGCAGTCGGGTTGATCAGCCGCTGCCGCAACTGCTCCAGCGCATCCCGGGCGCCGAGGTCGAGCTTCGGATCGAACCCCATCACTCCGGTTTCGAGGCCGCGCATGGCCTTCTGCAGCGACTCCTGAAAGCTGCGGCCAATCGCCATCACCTCGCCCACCGACTTCATCTGGGTGGTGAGGATGTTGTTGGCCTCGGCGAACTTCTCGAAGGTGAAGCGCGGAATCTTGGTGACCACATAGTCGATCGCCGGCTCGAACGAGGTCGGAATCAATCCGCCGGTGATCTCGTTGCGCAGCTCGTCCAGCGTATAGCCCACCGCCAGCTTGGCCGCCACCTTGGCGATCGGGAAGCCGGTCGCCTTGGAGGCCAGCGCCGAGGAGCGCGACACCCGCGGATTCATCTCGATCACCACCATGCGGCCGGTGGCGGGATCGACACCGAACTGCACGTTGGAGCCGCCGGTCTCTACACCGATGCGGCGCAGCACCCGGATGGCGGCGTCACGCAGCAGCTGATACTCCTTGTCAGTCAGTGTCTGTGCCGGTGCCACCGTGATCGAGTCGCCGGTGTGCACCCCCATCGGGTCGAAGTTCTCGATGGTGCAGACCACGATGCAGTTGTCGGCCCGATCGCGCACCACCTCCAGCTCGAACTCCTTCCAGCCGATCAGCGACTCGTCGATCAGCAGCTCGCGGGTCGGCGACAGCGCCAGACCACGCTGGCAGATTTCGATGAACTCCTCGCGGTTGTAGGCGATGCCGCCACCGCTGCCGCCCATCGTGAACGAGGGACGGATGATGCAGGGATAGCCGATCTGCCCCTGCACCTGTTCGGCCTCCTCCAGCGAATGGGCAATCGCCGAGCGCGGGGTGGCCAGCCCGATCGAGCGCATCGCCCGGTCGAACAGCTGTCGGTCTTCGGCGGTGTCGATCGCTTCGCGGTTGGCGCCGATCATCTCGACGCCATACTGCGCCAGGATGCCGTGACGGTCGAGGTCGAGCGCGCAGTTGAGCGCCGTCTGCCCGCCCATGGTCGGCAGCAGCGCGTCGGGGCGCTCCTGTTCGATGATCTTTGCCACCGTGCGCCAGTTGATCGGCTCGATGTAGGTGGCATCGGCCATCACCGGGTCGGTCATGATGGTGGCCGGATTGGAGTTGACCAGGATCACCCGGTAACCCTCCTCGCGCAGCGCCTTGCAGGCCTGGGCGCCGGAGTAGTCGAACTCGCAGGCCTGACCGATCACGATCGGACCGGCACCGAGAATCAGAATGGAACCAATGTCTGTACGTTTTGGCATGGCAGCAGGCGTCGTGGTGCAGCGTCCGGTCAGTTGACCCGACGCTGGCGATGAAGGTCGATCAGGCTGATGAAGTGGTCGAACAGGGCTTCGGCATCATGCGGACCGGGGCTTGCCTCGGGGTGGCCCTGAAAGCCGAAGGCCAGCCGGTCACGCCGGGCGAAGCCCTGCACGCTGCCATCGAACAGCGACAGATGGGTCACCTCGATGTTATCTGGCAAATCCTCGGAGTCGACGGCAAAACCGTGGTTCTGGCTGGTGATCATCACCTTGCCGTTGCGCAGATCCTGCACCGGATGGTTGGCGCCATGGTGGCCAAACTTCATCTTCAGCGTTCTGGCACCGCTGGCGAGCGCCAGCAGCTGGTGACCCAGACAGATGCCGAACAGCGGCAGATCGCGCTGCAGAAACTCCCGAATCGCCGCGATGGCGTAGTCGCAGGGCTCCGGATCGCCCGGTCCGTTGGAGAGAAAGACGCCATCGGGCTGCAACGCCAGCACCTCGGTGGCCGAGGTGGTCGCGGGCACCACCGTCACCCGGCAGCCGCGCTCGGCCAGCATCCGCAGGATGTTGCGCTTGACGCCGAAATCATAGGCCACGACATGGTGGCGGCTCTCGCTGACCGCGCGGTGGCCGGTCGAGATGCGCCAGCACCCTTCGCTCCAGGGATAGGCGCGGGCGGTGGTCACCTCCTTGGCCAGATCCATTCCCTGCAAACCGGGGAAGGCGCGCGCCGCCGTCAGCGCGGCCGACTGATCGAGCTCAGCGCCGGCCATGATGCAGCCGCGCTGCGCGCCCTGGTCGCGCAGGATGCGCGTCAGCCGCCGGGTGTCGAGGCCGGCGATGCCGACCCGGCGATGGTGACGCAGGTACTCGTCCAGCTCACCCTGACGGCGCCAGTTGCTGCTGCGCAGCGGCAGATCACGAATCACCAGACCCGCCGCATGAATGGACGGGGACTCTTCATCTTCGGCGGTGATGCCGGTGTTGCCGATGTGAGGGTAGGTGAGGGTGACGATCTGCCGGGCATAGGAGGGATCGGTCAGAATCTCCTGATAGCCGCTCATCGAGGTGTTGAACACCACCTCGCCGACTGCCATGCCATCGGCGCCGATCGACATGCCCCTGAAACAGCTTCCATCTTCCAGAATGAGCACGGCTGGTCTGGCTGACAAGAGCACACCCCTTTGGTCTGTTTGATGGCAGCCGGACGCACGCGCGCCCGGCCATAAAAAAGCGAGAGGGAACGATCGGTTCCATCCCGCTTGCACCCAGAAGCGCCACGCCCCACGGAGCGGCTTGTGACAGATCGAAAACGGCGCCATTCTATCCGAAAATGGCAGGAAGTGCCACGCCAGCGGCCGTCAACCTGCCGCCCGCGGATTCGTTATGGAAAGCTAAAAACACGCACTCCCATTGCGGCCAATCGAGGTTCCGATGAACGACATCCCGGCCAGCACGCTTCCCGCACCGATGCCGATCGAGCCGGCCGACACATCGGTCAAGGCAGCACTTTCGCACTTTTTTGAACAGCACGAGACCAGTGCCTACCTGAGGGCGCGCCGTGTCACCCGTGACAGTGACACGGCGCTCGAACTGGTGCAGGAGGCGATGACCCGTCTGGTGAGCCACTACCGTGATCGGCCACCGGCACAGTGGCCGGCGCTGTTTCAGCGCATCCTGCAGAATCAGTTGCGCGACTGGCAGCGACAGCAGTACGGTCCGCGCGCCGGCTGGCGCTTCGCCGCCTACGATGAGCAGGATGAACAGAACCCGACCCTGCCAGCGGCCAGCAGCCTGGAGCCGGATCGGGCCATGGCCCGTGGCCGTTTTCATGCCGCGCTGGCACAGGCGGTGGCCAGCCTGGCGCCCCAGCAGCAGCGCACCTTCATGCTGCGCTGCTGGGATGGGTTGAACGAACAGCAGACCGCCGATCGCCTCGGTATCAGCATCGGCAGCGTCAAGACCCACTACTTTCGCGCACTCCAGCAGTTGCGCGCCCGGCTCGAAGCCTACCGCCATGAGTGATGAACAGGAGTCGATTCCAGCCGAAATTCACCAGCGGCTGCGCCAGGCCCGGCTGCAGGCGATCGAGAACGGATTGCGGCAGCGGCCGCGCCGGCTGCCGGAGCGGTTCTGGATGGCGGCGACGGCCGTCATGCTGGCACTGCTGCTGACCCACCGCCCGCCGCCGCAGGATGACAGTCCGCAGCAGAGCGCCGAACTGCTGGCCGAGGTCGAGTTCTACCAATGGCTCGGTCTGACGGCCGAAGCCGGCTGAATCCTGAAAGTTCCCTTACCGCAACAATCACCAGCCGACCTCATCACTGTCACAAACAGCGGCCTGTCACCGTCACAAGAAGAGGGAAGCGGGTCTGATGTTTGTCATTTTTCTGTCATATGCACCTCTTAGGCTTTGCGCCTGTTTCGATCCGGAACAGTCAGGGTGGCCTGCTGCCATCCCCAATCCAACGGAGACCACTCATGCGTAAACTGCTTCTGCCCGCACTGATCAGCGCTGCCAGCCTCTCCATCGCCACCTCGGCGCTGGCCGGCACCGTGACCACCGACGGCTCTGACATCATCATCAAGACCAAGGGCGGACTCGAAGCCAAGACCGCCGACGGCAAGGCCTCGTTCAAGCTCGGCGGCCGCGTTCAGCTCGATTACAACGGCTACGATGGCGTTATCAACACGAAAACCCCTGGCGAGAATGGCAGCGACCTCTTCTTCCGCCGTGCCCGTCTGGAGATGGGCGGCACCTACAAGGATTGGGGCTACCTGATGTCCTACAACCTGACCGAAAGCGGCAGCATCGATCTGCTGTGGACCAGCTACAACGGTTTCGGCAAGCTGGCCGAGCTGACCTTTGGCCAGCAGAAAGAGGATTTCGGCCTCGAAGACACTGGCAGCTCCAAATGGATCACCGCCATCGAACGCTCGATGCCGAGCAATGCCTTCGACACCAAGAACAATGTCGGCGTCAAACTGCACGGCGCCAACAAGACCTTCAGCTACAGCCTGGGCGCCTACAAGCAGGACCTCGACAACAGCAACGACCTCAACAGCGCCCTGACCGGCCGCTTCGTCGTGCGACCGATCTATGGCAAGGACCGTCTGCTGCACCTGGGTGTTGGCGCCACCTCGCGTGATGGCAAGTTCACCAAGATCAGCTCCCGGCTGGGCGTGCGTGGTAACGAAGATGGCAGCGCGGCGCAAGTGGTCAGTGCGGCCTACACCGGCACTCCGGCTCCAGTGGCGGATGGGCAGGATGTCTGGAACGCCGAGCTGGCCGGCTACCTGGGTCCGGTCCACCTGATGGCCGAATATTTCGACGGCAAGATCTCTGGTGTGAACAGCAGCCCCGACATCGAAGCCAACGGCTACTACGTGCAACTGGGCTGGATCGTGACTGGCGAACACCGCCGCTACAACGATGAGATCGCGGCCTTCGACAAGGTCAAACCGGTCAACCCGCAGGGCGCCTGGGAGATCTTCGCCCGCTATGACGAGCTGGATGCCTCGGACAACCAGAATGTCGCAGTGAAGATGGTCGGCGAAACCGGCAACACCACCACCCTCGGTGTCAACTGGTACGCCAATGACCTGGTCAAGGTGGGGCTGAACTATGTGCACGCCAAGACCGATCAGCCGATTGGCGGCGAGGACAGCGGCGACGCACTGGTCAGCCGGTTGCAGATCGCCTTCTGATCAAAACCGCATTGCCAACAAAAAAGCCCCGGTGTGGGGCTTTTTTGTTTCTGGTCTGTTTCGGGCGATCCGCCAGCGAGGCGGATCGTTGCATGCTGCATGCAGGCGGCGCTACTCGATCTCTTCGACACCGCCTTCGGCGCTGATCGGTTCGCTGCCATATTCGACCTTCGGCTTTTTCGCCGGCTGCCGCAGCGTGCTCTCGACCACATCGATGGTGCCACCGCGCTTCAGGAACTGCTCGACATCGCTCTGCATCTTCTGCCGCAGCCGCGCCCGCGAGGACATGGTCCGCGCCTCGGCGGATTCATCCTTGCTGCCGATGTAGTCATAGTCGAAATCACCTCGGTTCACGCCATCGAGCAGATCGCCACCACCACTCTTCTTGGCCATCGATTACACCTCTTCTTCCGTCTCAACATGCTGATAACCATAGCCAATCCTGCCTGACCGATTGGTCGGGATGGCCAACTCTACAGGATTTTATTTCTGTCACAAAAAACTTTTGTGACCCGCCGCACAGGGCAGCGCCGTCATGGCGCGGATGGACCCTGCGGCATGAAGCGGCGGCAGTTTAGAGAAAGTATCAGCTGTCAACAAGCAGGCACGGGGAGTGCCGTGCATCGCACGGTGGGGCGGCCGGGTGGGCTCAGGTCTGCGCGCCGAGGATGCGGGCCAGAAACAGCCGGAACAGCTGTTCGAGGTCGGTCAGGCGATCGACCAGATCATGGCCGCTCAGCAGCAGATGCAGGTCGCACTCGACCTCGCTGGCGAAGCGCAGCGCGGCCGCCACCGGTACGATCTCATCCCGCCAGCCATGGATGACGACCCGCTGCCGGGTGCGCGGCACGAAGTGGCTCTGCGGATAGTCGGGACGGTCGATGTAGAGCGCCGGCGCCAGCAGGAACAGGCCGGCAACCTCACGCAGGTTGGCGGTGGCGGCGGCCACGTAGCCGCCCATGCTGGAGCCGACCAGAATCGGCTGGCGTGACTCGTCGTTCAGCAGCGCCAGCAGCTTGTCGACCCGCGCCGGACCGGAGAGTCCCTGGTAGTCGGGACTCTCGACCGCCAGCCCCAGCTCCCGCGCCACCTGGGCCAGCGCGGTGATCTTGATGCCCCAGGGACCGCTCTCCTTGCCGTGGGCAAAGTAGACGACATGCTCGCTCATGGCCCGCTCCCGATCAGTTGACGAAGCTGTGCCACTCGGGATGGCCATCGCGTCGGGCGGCCACTTCGTCGAAGTAGAGCTGCTGCAGGCGGGTGGTGATCGGGCCACGCGTGCCGCTGCCGATGATGCGGCCATCGAGCGACTGGATCGGCGTCACCTCGGCGGCGGTGCCGGTGAAGAAGGCCTCGTCGGCCACATAGACCTCGTCACGGGTGATGCGCTTCTCGACGATTTTCAGCCCCTCTTCTTCGGCCAGCGTGCAGACGGTGCGGCGGGTGATGCCGTCGAGACAGGAAGTGAGCTCCGGCGTGTAGAGCACCCCGCGCGACACCATGAAGAAGTTCTCGCCCGACCCCTCGGAGACATAGCCTTCGCTGTCGAGCAGCAGTGCCTCGTCGGCGCCGCTGCCGAGTGCCTCCTGCAGCGCCAGCATCGAGTTGATGTAGTTGCCATTGGCCTTGGCCTTGCACATCGCGATGTTGACGTGGTTGCGGGTGTAGGAGGAGGTGCGCACCTTGATGCCATTGACCAGCGCCTCGGGGCTCATGTAGCTCGACCAGACCCAGGCGGCGATCATCACATGCACCTTGAGGTTGTCGGCACGCAGCCCCATGCCTTCGGCGCCATAGAAGGCCATCGGCCGGATGTAGGCCTCGGGCAGATCGTTGACGCGAATCAGCTCCAGCTGGGCTGCGTTGAGCTGCTGCTGGGTGTAGGGGATCTTCATGTTCATGATGTGTGCCGAGCGGAACAGCCGTTCGGTGTGGTCGACCAGCCGGAAGATGCAGGGGCCACGGTCGGTGCGGTAGGCGCGGGTGCCCTCGAAGACCCCCATGCCGTAGTGCAGGGTGTGGGTCAGCACATGAACCCGGGCATCGCGCCAGGGCACCATCTCGCCATCCAGCCAGATCAGGCCATCACGGTCGGCCATGGTCGCTGTAGTCATCATCGATCCTCTGCTTTGTGCGGTTGTCTGTTGTCGGATTGCGCGGATCACGCTGCGGGCGGCACCAGCAGCCGCTGCCAGATCGCAGCCACCTGCCGGCGCGCGTCGCGCCAAGGCGCGGCCGGCACCACCTGGGGCTCTTTCATCAGTGCCAATCGGTGCGTGCTGGTGCGATAGCTGCGGTAGTGGTCGCGCAGTTGCCGTGCTTCGTCGGCGCCGAGCAGCGCGGCCTCTTCCAGGCCATCGAGAATGCGAATCGTGTCGGTGAATTGTAACAGTTGCGGATGGTCGGCGGACCACGCCAGCACGCCATATTGGGCCAGAAACTCGATGTCGACGATGCCGCCGGGATCCTGCTTGAGGTCGAACAGCGCGGCCTCGTCGATCGCCTGATGCCGATCGACGCTGCCCAGCTCCTCGACCATGCGCCCCCGCATCTTCGCCACCTCGTCGCGCAGCGTCGGCAGATCACGCGGCCGGCCGAGCACCTCGGCGCGCACCTGCTCGAACTTCTGCCGCAGTCGATGGCAGCCCGCCACCACCCGCGCGCGCACCAGTGCCTGATGCTCCCAGGTCCAGGCATCTTCGAGCTGGTAGCCACGAAAGGCGTTGAGCGAGCTGACCAGCACCCCGGAACGCCCGGACGGGCGCAGCCGGATGTCCACCTCATAGAGCTGCCCCGACGGCGTCACCGCGGTGAGGATGTGCATCATCCGCGCCACCAGCCGCGAGAAGAACAGGCCGTTGTCGATCGGCTGGTCGCCATCGGTGGTGAGGTTGGGCGCCGCGTCATGGATGAAGACCAGATCGAGGTCGGAGCTGTAGGAGAGCTCGATGCCGCCGAGCTTGCCATAGCCGACGATGATGAAGTCGGGGTTGCAGGCCACCCCTGGCGCCCGCTGCGGCACCCCATGCTTGCGGGTCAGGTGGCGCCAGGCCAGGTTGAACACCTGCACCAGCACCGCCTCGGCGATGAAGGTGAGGTAGTCGCTCGCCTTCATCAGCGGGATGCGCTGCGCCATTTCGGCGGCCGCCACCTTCAGCAGATGGGCCTGCTTGAAGTAGCGCAGCCCCTCCATCTGCGCCTCCAGGTCATCCTCGGGAATGCGCAGCAGTCGCAGGTTGAGCGCCTCCTGCACCGCCTGTCGCTCGGGTGGTGCGTAGAGGTTCTGCGCGTCGAGAAACTCGTCGAGCAGGCTTGGAAAGCGGCTGATCAGATCGGTGATCCAGGGGCTGAGTGCGCAGAGGTCGATCAGATGATGCAGCGCCGAGGGGTTCTCGGTCAGCAGCACCAGATAGACCGTGCGGCGCAGCAGCGCCTCGATCACCGTCAGCACCCGCTCCAGCGCGACCTGCGGTGTGGCGTGGCGGGCGATGTCGGCCAGCAGCATCGGCAGCAGCCGGTCGAGCCGTGCCCGCGCCTCATCCCGCAGTGCCGCGACCCGCGGCTCACTGCGCAACTGCGCGATGCGCTGCATCAGTGCCTGCGGCTGCTGCAGCCCCTGCTCGCCCAGCCAGCGGGCGGCCTGATCCTCCGCCAGCTCGCCGCGCCACAGCTTCAGCCAGCCGCTGCCCTCGGGCACCGGCAGCGCGCTTTTCGCCTCCGGTTCGCTGACCATCTCGTTGAAGTGACGGTGGACCGTCTCGCGGTACTCGGTCAGTCGCTGCTGAAAACCCGACCAGTCGGCAAAGCCCATCGCAAAGGCCACCCGTTCCCGCTCGGCCTCGTCGGTGGGCAGGTTCTGCGTCTGCCGGTCATCCAGCTCCTGCAGCACATGCTCGCTGTCGCGCAAAAAGAGGTAGGCCTCGCGCAGCGCGGCCACGGTCGGTTGCGGCAGATAGCCACCATCGGCAATCTGCCCGAGCGCCGCCAGCAGGCTGGTCTGGCGCAGGCGCGGATCACGGCCACCGTGACTCAACTGCAACGCCTGGACGATGAACTCCACCTCGCGGATGCCGCCCGAACCGAGCTTGAGGTTCTGCTCCAGCCCCTTTTCGCGCACCTCGCGCTGAATCATCGCCTTCAGCTCGCGCAGCGCGCCGATCACACTGAAGTCGAGATAGCGGCGGTAGACGAAGGGAGTCAGCCGTGCCATCAGATCGGCCGCGGCCGCAGGCGCGCCGGCGATCACCCGCGCCTTCAGCATCGCATAGCGCTCCCAGACCCGGCCCTGCTCCTGGTAGTAACTCTCCATCGCATCGAAGCTCGGCACCAGCGCACCGCTCTGCCCATAGGGTCGCAGTCGCATGTCGACGCGAAAGACACTCCCCTCGTCGGTGGCGCGGTCGAGCACGTTGATCAGCCGCTGCCCGAGCCGGGTGAAAAAACGGCCGTTGTCGATCGACTGCGGTCCGCCCCGGGTCTCGCCCGCCTCGGAGCAGGCGAAGATCAGGTCGATGTCGGAAGAGAAATTGAGCTCGCCGCCACCCAGCTTGCCCATGCCGAGCACCACCATCACCGCCTCGCGGCCGGTGTGGCGGCCGGTCGGCACGCCATGACTGCGGCAACCATCCTGATACAGCCAACCGAGGGCGACATCGACTGCGGCTTCGGCCAGTGCCGAGAGCTCGCGGCTGGTGGTGACGAAATCCGCCAGCCGGCATCGGTCACGGCAGGCGATCCGCACCATCTCGCGGCGACGCCAGCGGCGCAGCTGCTGCATCAGTGCCGCCTCGCTGTCGACCACAGTGAGCAGTTGCTGTGCCTGCGCTTGATACATTCCGGCCGGATAGTCACGGTCGAGGTCGCCGCTTGCCTCCAGCTCCAGCGCGAGCATCGGCTGGGTCACGCAGCAGTCGGCAACGAAATCGCTCACCGCCCACACCCGCAGCAGCCGTTCGAGCCGCGCGGGCGGCAGCGCCAGATAGCGCTGCATCGTCGCGTCATCGAGCCGCTGCCAGTGGCGCAGCACCACCGCCTGTAGCGCGGCGGGCAGAAAATCGATCGGCGGATTCATCGGCACAGCACCACTACACTTTCAGGCTGAAGGGGTTGAAATCGGTCTTGTCATCGAAGTAATCCTCATGCTCGGCCCGCTTCAATGCCGCCACGATGCGGTAGGTCAGCGGCGTCATCACCACCTCCCAGCCCACCTTGATGCAGTAGTTCATTGCCATCACCGCCAGCAGCAGATCGGTCTCCCAGACGCCATAGAAGGCCAGCGGATAGAACACCAGCGTGTCGACCGCCTCACCGGCGACGGTCGAGCCGATCGTGCGGCTCCAGAGGTGACGCCCCTGGGTCAGCACCTTCATTCGCGCCAGTGTGAAGGAGTTGGTGAACTCGCCGCACCAGTAACCGATCAGCGAGGCCAGCGCGATGCGCCAAGTGGAGCCGAAGGCCGCCTCGATCACCGCCTGCCCCTCCCAGCCGGCGGCCGGCGGCATATTCACCACCACCGTGCTCATGAAGCTGGCGAAGGCCAGCGCGCCAAAACCGGCCCACACCACCCGCCGCGAGCGGGCGAAGCCGTACACCTCGGTCAGGATGTCGCCGAACAGGTAACTGATCGGAAAGAACAGGTTGCCAGCGCTGAAGGTGAAGCCGGCCACCGTGGTCACCTTGCTGACGCCGATCAGGTTGGCGCAGAGCAGCACCGTGACGAAGGCCGCCATGACCAGGTCATAGTAACGGTAGTGACGGCGGTGGCGCGGCGCGGTCATGCGGGGCTCCAGCATGGAAGTCGGATGGGTGAATCGGTGGCTGTCGCATTGCGCGGCAGTTCAGCCTGCCGTCTGCCGTCGCCGGCGTCAACACGCGGCCGTGGCAGCTCCTTCTGACTGCATTATCGATCCAGCCATGCCCTGATGCACAATGGAGCACCCCGACCGCACCGACGAGGTTGTCTTCCATGCACCACGCCGCCACCCTGCACAGTCCGCTCGGCGAACTGACCCTCTGCGCCAGCGACCACGCCTTGACCGCGATCCGCTTTCCTGAAGAGCTGCCCCCGGTTCTGCCCGTGGCCGGTCCCAATGCCCTGCTGCGCGAGGCCCTCCGCCAGCTCACTGCCTACTTCGACGGCCGCCTGCAGCGGTTCGACCTGCCGCTTGCCGGCGAGGGCAGCCCATTTCAGCAGCGGGTGTGGCAAGCACTGCTGCAGGTTCCCCATGGCCGCACCGCCAGCTATGGCGCCATCGCCGCGGCCATCGGCAATCCTCGCGCCTGCCGCGCCGTGGGACTGGCCAACGGCAGAAACCCGATCGCCATCGTGGTGCCCTGCCACCGCATCATCGGCCGCAACGGTCAACTCACCGGCTATGGCGGCGGTCTGGAGCGCAAACGGTGGCTGCTGCGGCACGAGGGGGTGGGGGTGAATTGAAGGTCTGGAGCACGCTATGGCTGCGCCGAAATCGAGCGAATGCCGCATTGCGGACAATCATCCTGGCTTCGCTGCTGAAAAGTTTTCAATGGCTGTCAGTGGTTTTGGCCTGTTCTCCCATCAGGCAGGCCGGTGACTTGTCCGGTCTGGAGAGCAGGAAACCGAGAAAATCGTGGTCTGAGCTCAATTACCCCCCCCCCAGCGGTTCATCCCCGCGGGTGCGGGGAACGCATCGTGCGCCACGCGGTTTTATCGTCGCGGGCCGGTTCATCCCCGCGGGTGCGGGGAACGCTTTGCGGATGAAGTTCGTAACCCTGAATGTATCGGTTCATCCCCGCGGGTGCGGGGAACGCACAATATCGAACCAGAATTTGCGCGCATGAGTCGGTTCATCCCCGCGGGTGCGGGGAACGCAGGAGCCTCGGGCTGATCGAAAATGCCGGTGACGGTTCATCCCCGCGGGTGCGGGGAACGCGTCTACTTGATATCAACTGCGGGCGGTGTGCGGTTCATCCCGCGGGTGCGGGAACGCCTACAAGAAAGTCGGACCATACAAAGAAGTGCCGGTTCATCCCCGCGGGTGCGGGAACGCGGACGCGGCCGATCTGGGACACCGCCACCAATACGGTTCATCCCGCGGGTGCGGGGAACGCTTAGCGTGAACATACTCCACCGGCTGGATCACCGGTTCATCCCGCGGGTGCGGGGAACGCGTGGCTGCGCAAAGCGTTGTAGATCGCCAGCCCGGTTCATCCCCGCGGGTGCGGGGAACGCCAGCGCAGGCGCGTCGAGGATGCTCATGCCTGCGGGTTCATCCCCGCGGGTGCGGGAACGCCGCCGAATTCTGAAGGTTTTGGTCGCGGAACCACTCGGTTCATCCCCGCGGGTGCGGGGAACGCGCATCGGCAGGACCGTTCTCATCCTCCATGCCGGTTCATCCCGCGGGTGCGGGGAACGCCCAGTCTCATATTCGCCGGCCTCGTTGACCGCCGGTTCATCCCGCGGGTGCGGGGAACGCGGATCACCAGGGTTGTCCAATCGCTGCGCACCGGTTCATCCCCGCGGGTGCGGGGAACGCACCAAACAATCTCCCGAAACTCCACCAGGAGGCGGTTCATCCCGCGGGTGCGGGGAAACGCCCCCTACCACTGCTGGATGCGAGTGTGCCGTGACGGTTCATCCCGCGGGTGCGGGAACGCCAGGTCACGTGGAGGCCGAAGGCCGGAACGAACGGTTCATCCCGCGGGTGCGGGGAACGCAACTTGCCGATCGGCAACCCAAGCCCATCGGCCGGTTCATCCCGCGCGGGTGCGGGAACGCGCGCGCGTCTCGAAGACACAGCACCGCGCGACCCACGGTTCATCCCGCGGGTGCGGGAACGCTCGTTGAAAGCCAGCTCGTCGCCATCCGCGTCCGGTTCATCCCGCGGGTGCGGGGAACGCGCCGACCTGACCGGGCATGGCGTCATCGATGCCGGTTCATCCCGCGGGTGCGGGGAACGCGCGTTGTCGACAGCCCGGCGGAGTAGCTGCCACGGTTCATCCCGCGGGTGCGGGGAACGCTCGTTGACCGCCTTTAGATCCGAAAACGATCCCGGTTCATCCCGCGGGTGCGGGAACGCAGCTCATGGAGCTCCAATACTATCTCGATCATCGGTTCATCCCCGCGGGTGCGGGGAACGCTTATCGCAGCGGTTTTGAAGGGCCAATCGTATCGCGGTTCATCCCCGCGGGTGCGGGGAACGCCCATCGATCCATGCAGCAATGCTGCCGACGGCCGGTTCATCCCGCGCGGGTGCGGGGAACGCCGACGTTGAAGGACCTCTGCTGTCGCTCGCTGCGGTTCATCCCGCGGGTGCGGGGAACGCCGCGACCCAAAACAGGCATCGATGTCATGGGGCGGTTCATCCCCGCGGGTGGGAACGCCGCCACAGCGCCTGACGTGAAAATTGTCGCAACGGTTCATCCCGCGGGTGCGGGAACGCTCGCCACTGGCATAATCCTCGCCCAGCAACCCCGGTTCATCCCCGCGGGTGCGGGGAACGCCGCCGCAGCCTCCGCGTTGGCGCGGCGCATCCAGGTTCATCCCCGCGGGTGCGGGGAACGCACCGAAACCCCGACCCAGCCATCGGCAACCTGCGGTTCATCCCGCGGGTGCGGGGACGCGCAGAGATGCCGAAGGAGTTGTCACCGGAGTTCGGTTCATCCCGCGGGTGCGGGGAACGCTCGCCGGTTCCGCTCCCCTGCTGGCCGGACCCCGGTTCATCCCCGCGGGTGCGGGGAACGCCTCTTGCCAAGCGCCTGCTGCACGCCAAGCACCGGTTCATCCCCGCGGGTGCGGGGAACGCGTCAGCGGTCCGATCGACCCGCTGGTCTCATACGGTTCATCCCGCGGGTGCGGGAACGCGGAGCAGCCAGCGCAGACGGGTGGGCCGATGCCGGTTCATCCCGCGGGTGCGGGGAACGCTCCGCTCTCGAAGGCGCCAGCCGGCGAGAACGACGGTTCATCCCCGCGGGTGCGGGGAACGCGTCTGGGAGCTGCCCAAGGCGACCGGCGCCGCCGGTTCATCCCCGCGGGTGCGGGGAACGCGGCCTCATCACATAGCTCATTGATAGCCCTCGCGGTTCATCCCCGCGGGTGCGGGGAACGCTACTATGGACTCTGGCCGATGACGAGGGACGCCGGTTCATCCCGCGGGTGCGGGGAACGCGCACCAGTGGTGCCTGGTCGCCGTCCAGCATTGCGGTTCATCCCCGCGGGTGCGGGAAACGCGAGGCGGTCATGCTGGCCGCGTCTTTCCCGTCCGGTTCATCCCGCGGGTGCGGGAACGCTTTCGTCGAAAAAGTGCTTGACACCCGTTACCCGGTTCATCCCCGCGGGTGCGGGGAACGCCGACGCTGCCACGCCATCGATCGTCACCGTCACGGTTCATCCCCGCGGGTGCGGGGAACGCGGGCGACGGCGCCGGACGAGGTGGCCGGCTGGCGGTTCATCCCCGCGGGTGCGGGGAACGCGTTTTGCCTACCGCCTGCTGCACCCCGATCACCGGTTCATCCCCGCGGGTGCGGGGAACGCACTTCTTCCATTTCACTGATTTTTAATCAGAAAAATGGCAAGCGAAAATCTACCAGCAATTGCCAGGTGCTGACAAATCGATTGCGTATTGTTAAAGAGCAGACTCACGGTTGGCCCTCGCCGGCATCCGGCGGCAGAAACGACACCAGTTTGGCGCCATCGAGTTCCACCGGAATGCGCCGGTTGAGCCCGCAGGTCACGAAATCGAAACCGGCTTCGGTCGCCGCCCTCCAGGCCATCACGGCATTGCCATCACCGATGCCCTGCTCGACCTGTGACCAGATGTTCTCGCGCACGCGGCGCGAATAGTCGCCGACATAGACGCCGGCGCGAATCTCCAGCAGCCACACGGCCAGCCGCCCGCGCAGCCTTGGCGGGGCATTTTCAACCACGATGACCAGCATCGCCGAGCGGCTCCGGGTTGGGGATGGCCGGGCCGATGGCGTCGTCCGGGGCAACCGGAGGCGCGATCTCTCCGGCGGCCAGCATCTCTTCGATGCCGGGAATGATGCGTTCGAGCAGGCGGGTCTGCCGAAAGATGTCGCGGCAGCGCAGGCGCACTTCGCGTTCGGGGTTGGCCGGCTTTTTGGCGGCAACCTGAAAGGCGACCGGCACGACGGTCTCGAATTTGTACACGTCGGCGACATCGTAGACGAACGACAACGGCTTGCCGGTGTGGATGAACCCTACCGCTGGCGCGTATCCGGCTGCCAGCACGGCCGCTTCGGTGACGCCGTAAAGGCAGGCGGTGGCCGATGACAGGCAGCGGTTGGGCAGGTCGGAGGCGTCCCACTCGGTTGGATCATAGTTACGCGCGCGCCAGGTGACGCCGAATTTCTGCGCGATGCGCTTGTACATCTCGCGCACGCGGGCGCCCTCGATGCCGCGCAGCTGCTCGACCGAGCGGCGCTGCGGCGGCGGCTCGCCAAAGCGCAGTTCGTACATCTTGCGCACCACCTTCAGCCGCAGGTCTGGGTCCAACGCCAGCTTGGCCTGATACAACAAGCGGTCAGAACGCGCACCGCCGGGCTGACCCGCGGAATAGAGCCGCACGCCGGCCTCGCCGATCCAGACCAGCAGGGTGCCGACCCGCGCGGCCAGCGCCACGGCGGCATGGGATACGCGGGCACCGGGCTCCAGCATCAGGCAGGCCACGCCACCGACCGGGATATGGGTGCGCACGCCGTTGGCATCGACCACCACGAAGGCGCCGTCGAGCACGTCGATCTGGCCGCGCTCGATGTAGAGCACCGACAGGCGTTCCTTGATCGGGATCGGGCGCAGTGGCGGCAGCAGGTCGGCCATCAGAAATAATCGTCCTCGCGCTGGTGGCGGACGGCGAGCACGGTCACCGTCCGCTCGCTTTCAATCTCGTACAGGGCCACATACCCTGCCCGCCCGAAGCTGATCACCATCTCGCGCAGCAAGGGGTGTTCCGCCCCGATCTTGCGGCAGGCAAAGGGGAACTCCCGCAGAAAATCGAATGCCTTGGCAATGGCCACCCTGGCGCGCTCGGCCATGGCGAGATCCTGTTCCGCCAGAAAATCGAACAGACGCTGGAGGTCTTCGGCCGCACCGGGCGTCAGGCGCAGCCGGTAGTTCACCGGGATTCGCCCGCCAGCCGCTCCCGCGCCTTGGCGAGCGTGGCGTCCAATCTGGCGAGCATCTCCTCCGTGCCGACGTACTCACTGCTTGCGCGCGCCTCGTCACGCGCGCGCAAGCCACGGGTGATGAACTCGCGCTGCGCCTCGCGCCGCTCGACGTTGAGCCGCACCGACTCCAGCAAAAATGCAGAAAGTGTCTCACCCTCGCACAGCACCGATTCAACGGCGGCACGCAGTTCTCCGGCAACCCGTACCGAGGGCAGGGTGGTGGTTTTCATGCAGACTCCTCATGCATTGCATTTGCGATGCAGCATAGCCTTGGCGATCTTCTCGGACAAGTTTCATTCCCTGCAACCCCAGCGGGCGTGTGATCGAGAGCCTTGGAGACGCTGGCAGCAGATCGGCCACGGCTCACTCCAGCAGGCGATGGGTCGGAAGTCGAGCAGCCTTCTTGTCGAAGGTCACTGTGACTTCGCATTCGGCCCGCTGGTGCAGGATGCCGATCAAGCAATCGGCGAAGTCGGCCGCACTGGCCGAAAAGGTACCGAGCGCCAGCCGCACCCGCGGTGCATCCTGAATCTTGATCTCCTCGCTCGTGAGCAGCGTGCCGAGCACCTCTCCCAGTATCTGCCGTGGGTAGCCGTAACCGCGCTCCAGCACCCAGCAAAGCTCCGCCATGACCAGGTGTGAGACATAACCAGGCTGCTCGCGGCTGCACCTGTGGTCGATGCAGTGGTCGGCCAAGGCGGTCTGCGCCGGGTCGTCCCGCACGATGTAGCGCACCAGCACGTTGGTATCGAGGCCGATCATGCGCCGGCCGCACCCTTGGCGATGGCTTCGTCCATTTCCTCGACAGTCAAAGGCCGCGGAGGCTTGGGCAGCATGCCCTTGAGGCGTTTGACGGAGCCTGTGATGGGCAGCACCCGCACGGTGCCGTCGGCTTCCAGGATGAAATCGAGCCGATCACCGGAACGCAGGTGCAACGCATCGCGCACCGCCTTGGGGATGGTGACCTGGCCTTTGCTGGTCAGCGTCGCTTCCATTTCTTTCCTCCTGACAAATTCCTTACATTGCAGTAAGGATAGGCCGCCCCTGGCAGGCCTACAAGCGCCGTACCAGCAGCAGGCCGCAGCCGAAGGCCTTGGCGGGGCCGATGCCGTGGATCAACGCCTCGTGCAGGCGATCGGTGTCGGTGACGGTCAGCACACCGGCAAAATCGACCGAGGAAAAACGCAGGCGCCGCTCTCTGGGAAGCTGCCGCTTTTCGGCGTGGTTCTGGTAAGCGTCCACGCGCAGCGCCTCTTCATCCAATGCAAACCCGTTACGTTCACCAGACCTGTGCAGCCACAAACTGCAGGTTTGCGCCACCAGGTCATAAAGGGCCGGACGGTCTGCGTCGACCCAATCTGCCCACCGGTCCAGCCCACGGGCTTGTAGCAGCCGCTTTTTCTCCGCCATGACCACATCGTCCCGGCAGGCCTTGCCATCGCGCCGGGTGCGCACCACCGGGTTGGCGCGCAACTCGAATTGCAGGCGCGTTCCCGGAGCGATGCGCGGCGCGTACTCCCGGCTCTGTACCATCCAGGCGCTGTCTGGGCTCACGGGTTGACGTGCCGACACCACGTGGTAACGCGCCATCCCCGTCTGTTCGCTGCGCCGGAACAGAAAGTCGCGCCGGGCATCGGGATTACCCGGAAAGAACCGCCACAGCCACTGATGTTCTTCATACGGCCCGCCCAGCAAGGCATGGGCGGCGTCGCGCTCGCTGCCTGGGGTCGGCGCAATGAGGCTGAAAAACATCGCTACTCCTCCCCGCTTAGCATTGCCACATGCTCGAAGCGGTCGGCGAATTGCCAACCACCGCGCCGGATGAGGCGATCCTTGCGCACAGTAGTGAGGTCGGGTTCCATGCCGGCTTCCATCTGATCGGGCCAAGCCATCTGCCGCAGCGGCTCTGGGCTCTCCAGTGGCAGTTCTCCATGACGGTTGCGCTGGCTCTGCAGATGCTCGTGTTGCCGGAGCCGGTAGGCCTCAAAAGCATCCTTGACGCTCCCGGCGGCAATGAGCCACGGATCAAGCGGTGCCGCCAATGGGCAGGATTTCCGTCCCAGATAGAGCACGAAGTGTGGTTTCGCCAATGCTTCCGCCAGTGTTTGCAGGGAATGCGGCGGGTTTTGCGCTTCCTGTATCGCGACGCGCCAGGCGCCTTCCTGGCGATAGTCGCGGGTGGAGAGCACCGTATTGAGCAGGTGCTTAGGTACGGCCAACTCATCGCGTCGCGTCTGGTGCGGCCGCTTTTTCAGGTCCGCGCGGCCGGGTACCTGCGCGGTGTGGTAGTCGCGCAGTAACGTTCCCGGCGCCACCGTTCCGACGGCGTAGCGATAGCCCTGTCGCAGCCCGGCGTGCGCGGCTTCATCCGTCCGACGGACGCCCAAGGCGGCGCCAAGCAGTCCGATCAAGGCCGATTCGCTTGGCCAGTTGAGGCTGCCGCGGTATTCGCCCACCGCCGTATCACCCCAAGCCGCCAGGGGTGCGTGCAGTTGAAAGAGCAGAAAGTCCATGGTCAGACTCCCTTGACGAAGTCCGTCAGTCCTTGCAGGGAGCCCTCACCGGTCTCGACGTTGAAGCGGTAACGGCCATCGGCACAGGCACCATAAACCTGATCGAAATTCGCGCAGCGGCGATCCAGTGCGGCGACGGCGGCGTCGATCAGACTCAGTTCCTCGCGGGCACGCACCGGCTTCAGGAAGGCCTGCGCCAGCGAGCGTGGTTGCTGGTCGCCTTTTTCGGCCAGTGCGAAGGCTGCGTAGGCACGTGAGGCGAAACTGTTCTGCATGCCGGTCGGCGCGACCTTGGTCACCGCATGGACCAGTGCCTCCAGCGCACGCCCGGTGAGCACGGCATCGCCGCCGAGGTTTTCTTGCAGCAGTTCGCGGTTGATGCACAGATAGAGGTAAAAGACGCCGGCACCATAGCCGCGCTCACCGATGTGGCCAGCGCCGGCATCCTCGCGGCCGTCGTTGAGATCATCCACGGCGCTGAAATAGTCATCCTCCACTGCCGCCTTGTGTACGGTGACGGCGTGGGCGACCTGCACAGCCGCCTCCACGTTGTAGCGTGGCGAATCGGCCAACATGCGCCCGAACATGGCGATGTCCGCCGCCCGCTCCGGTTTGCGCAGCAGGTCGAGCTCTTCCTCGCTGGGGCCGCTGCCGCGCTCTGCACAGTTGCGTGCCAGGGCCATGACGGCTTCGCGCTCTTCCGGACCGAAGTGGGCCAACTGCTCGATTTCGAGATCCTCGTTGTGTTCGGTTTTCTTTTCGGATTTGATCTTGCCGAACTGGCTGGCAATCGCCCGTGTCCATTCTCGGGCAGCCTTTTCGGCAATGCCGTGTTCACGCAGTGCTGCGAAAATCTCCGTGCCCATCCGTTTGGTGCGCGTGCCGATGTGCCCGACCAGGGCTTCCTGAAAAATGCCTGAAGTGCGCCAGGCGCGCTTCAGGCTTTGCGACGAAATCCGCAATCGCAGCGCTTCCCCCACCAGCGCCGTCTTGGGGCGTCCGGTGTCGTCGCGGTTGAGGTTGGCGGGCGGATAGCTGGTCAGCAGATGCAATTGGACGAAACGGCTCATGGTTCGGTCTCCGTGTGAAGTTGGCATTCAGTCGGCTTTCGGTGCAGGCCATTCGTAGTCGTAGGCCCAGGCTTTCTTGACCCGGTCGCCCCAGAACAGCAGGTCATTGGCCAGGGCGGCGATGCCGATGGGCTGTTGAAGCAGCGGCAGCACGCGCCGCAACCCGGTAAAGAGCGCATCGAGATCGGGCGACTCCAACAGCCGCTGAAAGCGCAGCGGACTCACGGCCGGCCGGTCGTCGCCCGGTTTGCGGGCGCTCATCGCTCTGGCGGGTGCGGCATCGCCATCACGCTCGACATGCGCCAACAGGCCGACGATGGCCGCCAGCCGGTCGTTGAGCGGTGAGTTGCCCTCGACCTCCCAACCCGCCGCGCACAGGCGCCGATGGGCGCGCTGGTAGGCGGGGCTGAGGATGATGGCGGTGATGTCATGGGCGCGGCGCAGTTGTGCGCGGTCACCACGCTCATCCTTCAAGCCGGCCCACCAGTCGTGCAGTGCTGCGTGCAGGCGCGGGTTTTTCTGAAAATCGTTGTTCATGCCGCCTCCCTAGGTCAGTGCATGTTCGGTTTCGGTCGGATTGGCTTTGGTCTGGATTGGCAATCCCAAAGCGGTCCGCAGCTTCTTGCCATCCAGATTGCGCTGCAACTGGCGGTAGGCTTCGGCCACGCGGCGCGGGTTCTGCCGCTCGACGGCGCCGGCGCCGACGAATTGCCGATCGAACAGATCGATTGCGACCTGCCGCAACTGCCGGTGCCATTGGGTGGCAAAAGCCTCGGCATCGATCTCACGATCCAGGCGAGCATGGTCGATCGCTTGGCGCAGCAGGCGATAGAAGGGAAGTTCGGTACCGCTCCAGAAGCTGGCGTCGATCGCCGAAAAATCACCCCGCGCCTCGTCATCGAACCAGGCTTGCTTGACCGCGCTGCGCAGAAAAAACACCGTCAGTTCCGCCCCGGCCAACCAGGGCCTGACGGCCTCTTCCACCTCGCGCTGGGTATCGGTCTCGCATTCGGCCAGTCCGTAGAGCGGCAACTGGGCTTCGTACCAACAGCGCGCCTTCATGTTGTCCATGTCGTAGCCAAATGCCCACAGCCGCAGTTGACCTTCGACGTCGCGGCGGCGGCGTTCGCACAGGTGTGACACCACTCGTGCCGGGCGAACGGACTTTTTGCCCTCGGTCTGGCCCAGCACCCAACCGAGCCAGTGGCGATAGCCGATGCCGCCCGGCTGCGGATGGATCGGCAGCCAGTCCTCGCTGTTCTGGTAGTAAGGCGACAACGGGTGATTCCAGGCGCCCTTGTAGTTGAGCCCGTAGTTCCTGGTGACATAGCGCTGCAGCAGGGTGTCGGAGTAGCGGCCGCAGACGCCGCAGTCGCCGGCAACCGTGTCGCTGAAATCGAGGCGGATGCGCCGCGGCATCGCCCAATGGACGTGCGCCGGGTGGGTCTGGATGGGTGCCAGCTCTCCTTTTTCCTTTTGCAGGGTGGCGATGTCTGCCATCCATGGGAAGGTGAAGTGCGTCCGGGCAAGACGGGCATCGCCGGCTTGAGCCAGAAAAACCTCCTGCTCCAGCACGTTCAGCCACAGGTCGTGCCACAGAGTGCGTGCCGGCTGGCAGGCCACCAGCGTGGTCAGCGGGCCGCCACCCCGCAACCCAGTGCGATGGCCGGCGCCACCCGATGGCGCATTGATCTGAAGCGTCAGCAGCGCGGTGGCGGCACAGGTGGGACACAGGGCGGTGATCTGGCCACGCTTGATGAAGTGGTCGGCATTGTTCTTCAGCGTCTGCTCGCCAGGGGCCTCGATCAGCAATGCACCGATGTCGTTGCAGGCACCTTCATTCGAAGCGAGCGTACGGTCCTGCATGAAACGCGCGCCATTGCCGTCAAACTCGAAGGCGGGCCGCAACGGCGCGAACCAGTCGTCCAGGGTCGTGGCGTCCGGTGGCTGCCGAAACCATCCGCGCCACTGCGCGGCGTTCTTGACCGGCGCGGCGGTTTGCAGCAGGCCGATGGCAAACTGCGTCAGTGCGCCATTGAAGTCCGCCCGGTCGGCATCGAAGGCAATCCAGGCGGGATCGCCCAGCGCGGCGGGGGCAATCCAGTGGCGGTGGTTCCCGGCATCGCGCACCGGCAGCCAGGGTTCATCGAGCAGATTCATCGTCCTACCTCAATACGTTCTGCTTACTGACGCTCATCCCCGCTCGCGCGGGGAACGGCGTGGTCAGGACGGTTTTGGACGCCGTCCGCTCACGGCAACATCCGAAGCAGGGAGCCGTTTGGAGGCGGTTTCCTTCGAGTCTTCGGTCTTGCCCAGAGGCCACAAGCTGCACTGTGCCGGGCAATGCGAATATAGTCAAGCATGTTGGTTTTCCAAAAAAATTATTTGAAGCTTAACTCCGCTACATTTGTTTTCTAAAACTTATAATTGCCAAAGTTCTCCGTAAGCCGGAGATGAACCGCATGTCGGCTTACCAATCCGGCCAGCGGCGATACGTTCCCCGCCTACGCGGGGCTCATGTGCTGGATGGATCACCATCCAGCACATCCCCTCCGACCAGACCTGCACGCCTCGAATAGCGGATTCGCTTGTCGCGAAATACGCCTGGCTCAGGGGAGCCCACTGCGTCCGCCTGCCACCCGTCGCGCGTTTCATCCAGCGGCAGCAACACCGACCAACGCCCCTGTCCCGGCAGGGCTTCGCGCACCGCCTCGAGGGCGGCTTTGCGCGAGGCCGATTCGGGCTCGACTGCGCGGGCGATCAGGCGTTCCGCCACTCGCACCGTGCTGTAGGCCCAGGCTTGACGGGGATCGTCATGGTCGGCCCAGGGCCGCAGGCTGTCGCCGTCCCAGCGCGCGAGCACCACGTTGGCCGTGGGCTCGCCGAGCCGGGAGGGCGTTCTGGCTTCACTCCACCAGTCCGTCCCATCGGCGCTGTAGCCAGCCTCGAAGGTGAGGGTGTTGGCCCGCGCCTGGCTGGCATCGGCATAACCCTTGGCCTGGGCACGGTCGGCGCTGTGTTGCAGCCCCTCGGGCGTCTGCGCGTCCTCGCCAAAAACGCTTTCGATCAGCCTGCGCGCGTCCTGCGGCATGGCGATCGAACCGCGGCGCAGCGCCTGGGCCGTCAGCCACAGCTGATCGTGATCCGGATAGACCACCGCGGCTTTGGGGAATGTGCGCTTGAACCAGTCGCCTGCCGGGGTTTCCGTCCAGGCTGGTCCATAGACCCACAGGCACGGCGAACCGCGCCGATCCATTGCCTGCGGCGCGATCAAACGCCGACCCGCCTCATCACGCACATGGCGACACAGGCGGCCAGCGCGCTGGATCATGCGGTCAATGGGCGCCAGATCGGTGACCAGTAGATCGAAGTCGAGATCGAGCGACTGCTCGACCACCTGGGTGGCGATGAGCAGCCGTCCGGCGCGCTCGGCAGGACTGCTTTCGGGGCCGAAATGCATGAGCACCCGCGCTTCGATGTCCAGGCGATCGCACAGCGCGAAACGGGCGTGGAACAGCATCAGGTGTTCATCGGGAATCCGGCCGCGGAACAGCTCGAAGGCATCGAGCGCATCGGCCACCGTATTGCGAATCCAGCAGACACAGCGCCCGGCATCCAGCGCAGCCAGAACGGCGGCGATGAGCTCTTCCTGATCTTCCGCTGAGCGCACCGTCACCGTGCGCATCACTGAGGAGCGCGTGTCGAGCGGGGTTTCGAGCATTCGCTGCGGCGCGCCGCTGTGCCAACTCGTGGCCAGCGGATAGGCCATCTGCGTCAGCGCAGGAATATTCGTGTTACCGCAGCCATGGGCAAAGGCGGCCAGCAGCTTGCGCTTCATGGCAACGGGTAAGGTGGCCGAAAGCAGAATGGCGCTGCCACCGGCGCGGGCGTGAAATTGCAGCAGCACGCAGAGCACGCCCAGCATATAGTCGTCGCAGGCATGGACTTCATCGACCAGCAGCACCTTGTGGCTCAAACCCAGCAGGCGCAGCGATTGATGGCGGCTCTGCAACACCGCGAGCAAGGCCTGGTCCAGCGTTCCTACGCCAGCGGGGGCCAGCAGCGCCCGCTTGTTGTGGTCGGCGAGCCAGGCCGCACAGCGTGCACTGGCGGTTTCGTCCTGTTGAGCACTGTCATGCTCCGCGGTGGTGGGGGGTAGCACCGACCGGGCGAATGCCTCGACGAACCGGCGGTGGCCATGGGCCAACGCAAGACTCGCCTCACCTTCGAACAGGCGCCCATAAACGGCCGCGATACGGCCATACATGGCGTTGGCGGTGGCCATGGTGGGCAGGCCGATGAAAAATCCATCAGCCTGCCCTTGTGCCATCAAGCGGTGGGCGAGCGCCACCGCCGCTTCGGTCTTGCCGGCGCCGGTGACATCCTCCAGCAGGTGAATCTGCGGGCCGGCGGACAGGTCGAGGTCAGCGGCCCAGCACTGCAACGGCGAAGGCAGGGCGATATTCGGGAACAGCTTGCCGAAGGGGAGTTCACTACGGCTGCACACCGGCAACACGCCGCAGTCGCTCAGCGCGAAGGCAGCCTGCTTGCGCGCCTGCTGCCAATAGTCGGCCAACGATTGTTTGGCGCTCTGGTACGGAAAATACCGGGTGTTGGAACCGATCCAGTCGGCCAGCACCGTAAGCCCGGCCAGCCACCAGGACAGATCCCGGCTGATCTCGGCAAAGCGCTCCGCACCGAGCCGCGCAGGTATCTGGCAGGCTGCCTCATCGAGCAGCAGGCCTCGTAGCGCCGTCGCCGCATCCTGTACCGCCGCGCAATCTTCCTGTCGGTGACAGTGGGTTTTCCAGAATCCGCCCGAAAGCGGTGGCTGTCCGTGATGGCCAGTGACCGCGCGCACCCAGGCGTCGAGTCCATCGCGGTATGCGTCGCTGTCCGGCCGGAACCACTGCTCCGTCTCGGCCTGCCCGCTGATTAACCCCTGCCAGAGCAGCCAGCCCAAGCTGTCATGACGCAGGCTGTAGGTTTTGCCCGGCGGGCGTCCGCGCAGCGCCCGGAACAGGTCCGTGCGCTGGCCCTGAAACGCCTCGGTGAACTTGCCCAAGTCATGCAGCGCAAGCCAAAAGGCAATCCACCCCGCGAGTCCGGCCTCATCCCCCAGTGCCACAGCAAACAGCCGCCGCTGTGCCGGCGCGCGCTCCATGTACTCTACCCCCACCGCTGCCACGTCCAGGCAGTGATAAACCAGCGGGTGCCACTTGGGCTCGCCGGGGTAGCCGGGGTCGGCCTTGCCCCAGTAGTGCAGCAGAGAGGATGGGCAATCTGTCTGTTCCTTCATCCCTGAATCCATATGCATTGTGCCGTGCGCAATGATGGACCAATGTCTGGCCCTTTGGCCATCGACGATCGATGTTTGCCAGAGATGGAGATGGTGTAGAGTGCCGGTGCGACCGTCCGCTTCTTCAACGATCGACCCAACAATAATAACCAGGGAGAACTCCGATGAAAGCAGCTCTTTACCGTGGCAGTGACAAGCCGATCGCCATCGAGGAGATCGAGATCGACGCACCCGAAGGCAGCGAAGTGCTGGTCGATGTCACCGCCTGTGGCGTCTGCCACAGTGACCTGCATGTGATGGCGCGAATGCCGCAGACGCCGGTGCCGATGGTGTTCGGCCACGAGGCTGCCGGCGTCGTGCGTGCGGTGGGCAAGGATGTGACCAGCGTGGCAGCGGGCGACCATGTCATCGTCGCCTTCCGCGGTGCCTGCGGCAAGTGCTTCTACTGCGTGAAAGGCATGCGCAACCTCTGCACCGAATCCGATCTGCCCGACCGGCAGGCAACCGGTCCACGCCCGCGTCTGCGCAAGGAGGGTGCGCCGGTGATGCAGGGGGTGATGGTGGCCGGCTGGGCCCACCAGGTGCTGCTGCCGGAGACCAGCATGGTGAAGGTTCGCAAGGATGCTCCACTCGACAAGGTGAGCCTGATCGGCTGCGGCGTGATGACTGGTGTGGGTGCCGCCATCCACACCGCCAAGGTGGAGCCGGGCAGCGATGTCGCGGTGATCGGCTGCGGCGGCGTCGGCCTCAACGTCATTCAGGGGGCGAGACTGGCTGGTGCACACCGCATCATCGCGGTCGACCTGCTGCCGAACAAGCTGGAGATGGCGCGCGAATTCGGTGCCACCCACTGCGTCGCCGCCGGCGAGGGTGATCCGGTGGCCAAGGTGAAGGAGATCAGCCCCTACCTCGACTACGCCTTCGAGGTGATCGGTCTGCCGGTCACTGTGCAGCAGGCCTTCGCGATGATCCGCCCGGGCGGCATGGCTGTCGTCATCGGGGTGGGCACCGGTCACATTGCCGAGATTCCGCTCGGCGACTTCCTGCAGGAGAAGCGGCTGGTCGGTTCGATCTACGGCTCCGGGCAGGTGCATGTCGACATTCCCCGGCTGGTCGACCTCTACATGGAGGGCAAGATCATGCTCGATCAACTGGTCTCGCAGGTGCGGCCTTTGAACGAGGTGAATCAGGCGATCAAGGCACTGAAAGCGGGCGAAGTGGCGCGCACGCTGTTGTCGATGGCACTGTGATCGCTCACCGGCCAGTCTGAGCAGCCATTCACGCTGTTCAGGCTGGCCTTCAATCCTCCGCAAGCGTTGGGGGGGGCGGTCAGCCACCGCAATCGTGCCCGGTCGGTCCCTTTTGGATGCCTCATGCGCATCTGCGATGCCCTTTCAGGCGCCACAACCGGGCAGATTCGTCGCGATCGGCAGTGCTCTGTGCAGAAAATCACTCCGAAGCAGCCCGTGCAGCAGGGGGCAGACACGAACAGGGAGCGGATTTTGCAGGGTAAAAGGCATTCCACTTGGCATGTCGGCCGATTTTCAGCAACCCCGGCCTCGACTAGAATGGTGCACACAAACATTCAATGATGCAGGTTCATGACCCCATTCCATCTGTCGCGCTCTCCCCTGAAAACCACTGCCCTTCGTGTCATGTGTCGCCCACGCCGCTGACCAGTTCCATTCGTATTCACCGCAGGAGCCCCGTTAATGACCGATAAAAAAGCCACCCTGACCATACCGGGAATGGCGCCCATCGAACTGCCCATCTATTCCGGTACGCTGGGTGCTGACGTCGTCGACGTGCGTGACCTGACCAATCGGGGATTTTTCACCTACGATCCGGGTTTTGTCTCGACCGCCTCCTGCGAATCGAAGATCACCTACATCGATGGCGAGCAGGGCGTTCTGCTGCACCGCGGCTACCCGATCGAGCAGTTGGCGGAGCAGTCTGACTATCTGGAGACCTGCTACCTGCTGCTGAAGGGCGAACTGCCCAACCCGCAAGAAAAAGAGGCCTTTGTCAGCACCATCAAGAATCACACGATGGTGCATGAACAGATCCGCTCCTTTTACAACGGTTTTCGCCGCGATGCCCACCCGATGGCGATCATGTGTGGCGTCGTCGGCGCGCTGTCGGCCTTCTATCATGACTCCACCGACATCAACAATCCGCTGCATCGGGAGATCGCGGCCAACCGGCTGATCGCCAAGATGCCGACGATGGCCGCGATGTGCTACAAGTATTCGGTCGGCCAGCCGTTCATGTATCCGCAGAACAGCCTCTCGTATGCCGAGAATTTCCTGCACATGACCTTTGGTGTGCCGTGCGAGCCGGTCAACATCAATCCGGTGCTGGCCAAGGCGATGGACCGCATCTTCATTCTTCATGCCGACCACGAGCAGAACGCCTCGACCTCGACGGTGCGGCTGGCGGGCTCATCAGGCGCCAACCCCTTTGCCTGCATCGCCGCCGGCATCGCCGCGCTGTGGGGGCCGGCCCATGGCGGCGCCAACGAGGCGGTGCTGATCATGCTCGATCAGATCGGTTCGTCGGCCAACATCGACAAGTTCGTGGCCAAGGCCAAGGACAAGAGCGATCCATTCAAACTGATGGGCTTTGGCCATCGGGTCTACAAGAACTTCGATCCGCGCGCCCGGGTGATGCGCCAGACCTGCTACGAGGTGCTCGATCAGCTCGGCATCCAGGATCCCCAGCTCGAACTGGCGATGAAGCTCGAGGAGATCGCGCTGAAGGATCCTTACTTCATCGAGAAGAAGCTCTACCCCAACGTCGACTTCTATTCCGGCATCATTCTGAAGGCCATCGGCATTCCGGTGACGATGTTCACGGTGATCTTCGCGCTGGCCCGCACCGTCGGCTGGATTGCCCACTGGAACGAGATGGTCGGCAACAGCTACAAGATCGGTCGGCCGCGGCAGCTCTACACCGGCGCGCAGGCACGCGACTTCGTGTCGATCGACCAGCGCGGCTGAGTGGCCGCCCTCTCGCAGCGCCATTCGCCATCCATGCACCGGCGATGGCGCTGCTAATGTTCGGGCAGCACCAGTTGCGCGAACAGCGCCTCGACCTCTTCCCGGCTTTTGCAGGCCACCGCCCGATCGACCAGATCGCGGCTGAGGTGCGGAGCAAAAAACTGCATGAAGTCATACATGTAGCGCCGCAGAAAGGTGCCGCGCCGAAAGCCGATTCGGGTGATGCTGGGCTCGAACAGCGCGCTGGCATCCAGTGCGACCAGGTCGCGGTCCTGCAACGGGTCGTAAGCCATCGAGGCCACGATGCCGATGCCGAAACCCAGGCGCACGTAGGTCTTGATCACATCGGCGTCGGTGGCGGTGAACACCACCCTGGGCTTCAGCCGTTCGGCGTTGAAGGCGTCATCCAGTTGTGAGCGGCCGGTAAAGCCGAAGACATAGGTGACGATCGGATAGCGGGAAACCTGTTCCAGCGTGAGCCTGGGCAGTTGCGTCAATGGATGCCCATGCGGAACGACGATGGAGCGGTTCCAGCGATAGCAGGGCATCATCAGCAGGGCATCGAACAGGTCGAGCGCCTCGGTGGCGATGGCAAAATCGACCTTGCCCTCCGCCGCCATTTCGGCGATCTGCATCGGCGTGCCCTGATGCATGTGCAGCGAGACATCGGGATAGCGTGCAATGAACCGCTGAATCGTCGGCGGCAGGGCGTAGCGTGCCTGGGTGTGGGTGGTGGCGATTGACAGGCTGCCCTTGTTCTCGTCGCGAAACTCCTGGGCCAGCTGCCGGATCGACTCGACCCGCTGCAGAATCTCGCCCGCGACTTTCAGCACCGCCTCACCGGCCGGCGTGACATGGGTCAGGTGCTTGCCGTTGCGTGAGAAGATCTCCACCCCCAGTTCATCCTCGAGAGCGCGAATCTGCTTGCTGATGCCCGGCTGTGAGGTGTAGAGGCTCTCGGCAGTCTGCGAGACGTTGAGGTTGTGACGGGCCACTTCCCAGATGTAGCGCAGTTGTTGCAGCTTCATGTCTGCTCCGGTTCGCTGTCGGTTGCCATGTCCGTACCGTGTCTGGGTCGGTCAGTTCAGTTATAACTCAAAACACGATTTATTCCATCTTTGCAGCGTCAGACAGCCAGTCATCCAGCCGAGGCCGTCAGGCATGACTGTAAACGACAAGGGCCTGCATTGCGCAGGCCCTTGTCGGTCTGAATCGGTTCGGAACCGAACGGCGTTTTGCCGTTACATGTTGGGGTAGTTCGGACCGCCGCCCCCTTCAGGCACCACCCAGTTGATGTTCTGGGCCGGATCCTTGATGTCGCAGGTCTTGCAGTGCACGCAGTTCTGCGCGTTGATCTGGAAGCGCTTGTCGCCGTTCGTCTCTTCGACGATCTCATAGACGCCGGCCGGGCAGTAGCGTTGCGCTGGCTCGTCGTAGAGCGGCAGATTGTTTCGCAGCGGCACCGCAGGGTCCTTCAGCGTCAGGTGGCAGGGTTGATCCTCTTCATGGTTGGTGCTGGAGAGGTAGACCGATGACAGCCGATCGAAGCTGATCACCCCATCGGGTTTCGGGTAGACGATCCTGGCGCACTCGGCCGCCGGTTTCATTGCCTTGTGGTCGGGGTCGGGGTTGCGCCAGGTGAAGGGCATCTTGCCGCCGAAGAGGTTCTGGTCGACATAGACAAAAGCAGCACCGAGGAAGGTGCCGAACTTGTGCAGGGCCGGGCCGTAGTTGCGGGTGGCATGCAGCTCCTGATAGAGCCATGAAGTCTCGAACTTCTGCTGCATCTGCGTCAGATCCTTGCCGCCCTCGTCGCCGGCGAAGAGCACCTCGGCCAGCACCTCGGCTGCCAGCATGCCCGACTTCATCGCGGTGTGCGAACCCTTGATCTTGGCGGTGTTGAGCGTGCCCGCCTCACAACCGGCCAGCAAGCCGCCGGGGAACGACATCTTGAGCAGCGACTGCAGACCACCCTTGTTCATTGCCCGCGCGCCATAGGTCAGGCGCTTGCCGCCTTCAAGGTAGTGTCTGATCTTCGGATGCTGCTTCCAGCGCTGGAACTCCTCGAACGGGCTCAAGTGGGGATTGGTGTAGCTCAGCGAGACGATGTAGCCGAGGTAGAGCTGGTTGTTCTCGGCATGATAGAGAAAGCCACCGCCTTCAGTCTGGTTGTCCATCGGC
Source organism: Pseudomonadales bacterium (assembly GCA_024234215.1). Lineage (NCBI taxonomy): Bacteria > Pseudomonadati > Pseudomonadota > Gammaproteobacteria > Pseudomonadales > Pseudomonadales bacterium. The sequence goes on along the minus strand of JACKOQ010000002.1, from coordinate 351,940 downwards.
CAGCCCAGCGTGTGCACCACCAGCCCCTGATCGTGCTTGGCCGGGTCGATCTCCCAGATCTCTTTGATGCCGATGCCGTAGTGGCCCGGATCGCGCCCTTCGTCGAGGTTGAATTTTCTGATCAACTGCTTGCCGAGGTGGCCACGGCACCCTTCGGTGAAGATCGTGTACTTGGCATGCAGTTCGTAGCCAGGCGTGAAGCTGTCCTTCTGGCTGCCATCCTTGCCCACACCCATGTCGCCGGTGGCGATGCCTTTGACGCTGCCATCTTCGTTGTACAGGATCTCGGAAGCGGCAAAGCCGGGGAAGATCTCGACACCGAGCGACTCGGCCTGGGTGGCCAGCCAACGGCAGAGGTTGCCGAGGCTGACGATGTAGTTGCCCTCGTTGTGCATCGGCTTGGGGATGAACAGGTTCGGCACCTTCGCCGCGCTGGTCGGGCTCAGCATGTAGTGGAACACGTCACCCTTGACTGGCGTCTTCAGCGGTGCGTCGAGCTCCTGCCAGTTGGGAAACAGCTCATTGAGCGCCGAGGGCTCGAAAACGGCGCCGGAGAGAATGTGCGCGCCGATCTCGGAACCCTTTTCGACCAGGCAGACGGTCAGCTCCTGTCCGGCTTCCTGCGCCAACTGCATCAAACGGCAGGCGGCAGAGAGGCCGGCAGGGCCCCCGCCAACCACCACCACATCAAATTGCATCGATTCACGTTCCACGGCGATCACTCCTCACTCTTGAGCTGGGCTTCTTCCTGGCTGCTTATGTTTCTGCTGAACCTGGCTGGCCGGTCCAGGCGGCCAACCCAGTCATCCACGAAGAACACGAAGAAAATGACAGCGGGCGATTATAGAGCGACCCGGAACAAAGACCAATTCAAAAGATGCGCAGAGCCCCTGCACGGATGCCCTCGAATATTGACCTCGGGCGACTAAACGAGGAGAATCATGCCGCTTTGCGCGTCCGTCATGCCCGGTCATCTGCCGGGTTTTTATTTATTCACAGCTCAATTGGGAAACGGCACATCATGAAGGTTCTTGTCCCGGTAAAGCGCGTCGTTGATGCCAATGTCAAGGTTCGGGTGCTCTCGGACCAGACCGGCATCGACCTGAACAACGTCAAAATGGCGATCAACCCCTTCTGCGAAATCGCCGTCGAAGAAGCGGTTCGCCTGAAAGAGAAAGGGGTCGCCACCGAAATCGTCGCGGTCTGCATGGGCCCCGCCGCCAGCCAGGAGCAGTTGCGCACCGCGCTGGCCCTGGGCGCCGACCGCGCCATCCATGTCGAGACCAATGCCGAACTGCAACCACTGGCCATCGCCAAGCTGCTGAAGGCGGTGTACGACAAGGAGCAGCCGGGCCTCGTCATCTTCGGTAAACAGTCGATCGACGCGGACAACGGCCAGACCGGCCAGATGTTCGCCGCACTGGCCGGTCTGGCCCAGGGCACGCAAGTCTCCAAGATCGAGGTGGCCGGTGGCAGCGTCACGGTGACCCGTGAGGTTGATGATGGCTTGCAGACCATCGAGCTCAAACTGCCGGCAGTGGTGACCGCCGACCTGCGACTCAACGAGCCGCGTTACGCCTCGCTGCCGAACATCATGAAGGCGAAGAAAAAGCCGCTCGATCGGATCACGCCCGAAGATCTGGGTGTCGATGCCGCACCGCGTCTGACCACTGTGAAGGTCGAGCCGCCCGCAGAGCGCAAGGCCGGCATCAAGGTCGAAAGCGTCGAGCAACTGGTTGATAAACTCAAAAACGAAGCGAAGGTGATTTCATGAGTGTTCTAGTCATCGCCGAGCACGACAACAGCACCCTCAAGGGTGCCACGCTCAATACCGTGGCCGCTGCCAAGCAGATTGGTGGCGATGTGGTGGTTCTGGTTGCCGGCAGCGGCTGTGCCGCGGTGGCCGATCAGGCCGCCAAGGTCGATGGCGTCAGCAAGGTGCTGCTGGCCGACAACCCTGCCTATGCCCAGCAACTGGCCGAGAACATGGGCCTGCTGATCGCCGAACTCGGCAAGGGCTACAGCCACATTCTGGCACCGGCCTCCAGCAACGGCAAAAGCGCCCTGCCGCGTGCCGCCGCACTGCTCGACGTGGCCCAGATCTCCGAGATCACTGCCGTGGTCAGCGCCGACACCTTCGTGCGGCCGATCTATGCCGGCAATGCGATGGCCACTGTCAAGTCGGGTGATCCGATCAAGGTGATCACCGTGCGTGCCACCGGCTTCGATGCCGCCAAGGCCGAAGGCGGTTCCGCCGCGGTCGAGGCGGTTGGCACTGCCCACAATGCCGGCGTTTCCACCTTCGTTTCGCAAGAGGTGGTCAAGTCCGACCGTCCTGAGCTGACCGCAGCCCGCGTCGTCATCTCCGGTGGCCGTGGCATGCAGAATGGTGAGAACTTCAAGCTGCTCGAAGGCATCGCCGACAAACTCAATGCCGCCATCGGTGCCTCGCGTGCTGCTGTCGATGCCGGCTTCGTGCCCAACGACATGCAGGTGGGACAGACTGGCAAGATCGTGGCACCCGAGCTTTACATCGCCGTCGGCATCTCCGGCGCCATCCAGCACTTGGCCGGGATGAAGGACAGCAAGGTGATCGTCGCCATCAACAAGGATGAAGAGGCGCCGATTTTCCAGGTGGCCGACTACGGTCTGGTGGCCGACCTGTTCGAAGCGGTCCCCGCCCTCGACAAACTGCTTTGAGCGAGCGGCGGCGTGACGATGAAAAACCCGGCACTGGCCGGGTTTTTCATTTCCAGCAACGATTCAATCAGTGAAAAATGCGCATGAACGGCAAACTGGCCATCATCGGCGGCTCCGGTCTGACCCAGCTCGAGGGTTTTCAGCTGAGCGAGACCCGCCAGATCGACACCCCTTACGGCACCCCCTCGGCACCGATCAGCTGTGGCCACTTTCACGGTCAGGCGCTGCTGTTCCTGCCGCGTCATGGCGCGCAGCATTCGCTGCCGCCCCATCTGATCAACTACCAAGCCAACATGCTGGCACTGCAACAGGCCGGTGCCGACCGCGTCATCGCGGTCAACACGGTCGGTGCCATCCCGGCCAGCCTGCCGCCCGGCATCCTGGTGTTTCCCGATCAGATCATCGACTACACCTGGGGGCGTGCCCACACCTATGCCGACCTGAACCGGGTCGAGCATGTCGACTTCACCCATCCCTACGATGCCGGGTTGCAACAGCAGTTGGTCGAAGCGGCCAGCGCCCTGTCGCTGCCCTACAGTCCAGCCGGTGTCTATGGCTGCACCCAGGGGCCACGGCTCGAAAGCAAGGCCGAGGTCGACCGTCTGGAGCGCGACGGTTGCGACCTGGTCGGCATGACCGGCATGCCCGAGGCGGCACTGGCGCGTGAACTGGGGCTGCGCTACGGTTGCGTCTGCCTGGTGGTCAACCCGGCGGCTGGTCGTGGCAGCGGGCTGATCACGATGGAGGAGATCAACCAGGTGCTGGACAGCGGCATGGCGCATGTCCGCCAACTGCTGGCGCGGCTGCTGCAACAGATGGCCGCTTAGCTGGCTGGTTCAGTCTCCACAGTGAGCAACGGCGCCTGAGCAGCCAGAACCGACGGCGCGGCTGTTGTCGCCGGCACGATTGCGCCTGTTAAAATCCGCCCCCTTTTCTGACCGGCGCAGCGATGCAGCGACTCAATCCTCAACAACTGGCCGCGGTGCACTACATCGACGGCCCACTGCTGGTGCTGGCGGGTGCCGGCAGCGGCAAGACCAGCGTCATCACCCGCAAGATCGCTTATCTGGTGCGTGAGTGTGGCCTGTCGCCGCGGCACATCGCCGCCGTCACCTTCACCAACAAGGCCGCGCGTGAAATGCAGGCGCGCATCAAGCAGCTGTTGCAGAGAGAGGGCGGGGGGCTGATGGTCTCCACCTTTCATACCCTTGGCCTGACGATCGTGCGTCAGGAGTGCAGTCAGCTCGGTCTGCGGCCCGGCTTCTCGATTTTCGACGAGGAGGAGAGCCTGACGCTGATCAAGGAGATCATGCGACGCGACGACGGGGCGCAGGATGAGCAGGTCGCGCTGGTGCGCGGACTCATCTCCAGTGCCAAGTCGGGATTGCAGAGTCCGGAGCAACTGCGGGCCATGGCCGCGACACCGCTCGAAGCGCTGGTGGCGGAGGTGTACCGGCATTATCAGGAGAGTTTGCAGGCTTACAATGCAGTCGATTTCGATGACCTGATCCGCCTGCCGGTCGAGCTGCTGCGCAACGATGCCACGGCGCGGGAGCGCTGGCAGAACCGCATTCACTACCTGCTGGTCGATGAGTATCAGGACACCAACGAGAGCCAGTATCAGCTGATCAAATTGCTGGTGGGCAGCCGTGCGGCGCTGAGCGTGGTCGGTGACGATGACCAGTCGATCTACGCCTGGCGCGGTGCCCGGCCAGAGAACCTGGTCGAGTTGCAGCGCGATTTTCCGACACTCAAGGTGATCAAGCTGGAGCAGAACTACCGCTCGACCGGCACCATTCTCAAGGCGGCCAACACATTGATCAGCCGCAATCCCCATCTGTTCGAGAAGGCCCTCTGGAGCGAACTGGGGCCGGGCGAGCCGATCCGGGTGCTGCGGTTGCCGAATGAAGAGGCCGAGGTCGAACGCATCGTGCACGGCATCATCGAGCGCAACCTGAAGCAGCGGGTCCGTTATGGCGATTGCGCCGTGCTCTATCGTGGCAACCACCAGGCACGGCTGCTCGAACTCAAATTGCAGAGCTTTCGTGTTCCCTACCGCATCAGCGGCGGCACCTCGTTCTTTGCCCGCAGCGAGGTGCGTGACCTGGTCGCCTACCTCAAGCTGATCGTCAATCCGGATGATGACAGTGCCTTTTTGCGCATCATCAATGTGCCGCGCCGCGAGATCGGGCCGGCCACGCTGCGTGCGCTGGCCGAGTATGCCGGTGCGCGCCAGATCAGCCTGCTGGCCGCCTGTGGCGAACTGGGATTGCAGAGTGCGCTGCCGGCACGGGCCCTGGAGAAGCTGCGTCAGTTCCAGCAGTTGCTGGAGCGCAGCCGTCGGCAGATCTTCACCCGCAACAGCCTGACCGCGATTCGCGAACTGGTCGATGAAATCGACTACCCGCAGTGGCTGCGGCAGAACAGCAAGAGCGAGATCACTGCCGAACGGCGCATCGCCAATGTCGAGCTGCTGCTCGGTTCGATCGGTCGCCAACTGGGCGATGACGAAGAGGAACGGGACATCGAATCAGCCGTTGCCCGATTGCTGCTGCTCGACCTGCTCGAACAGCGTGACGAAGAGGAGGACGACAACCGGGTGCAGTTGATGACGCTGCACTCGGCCAAGGGGCTGGAGTTTGCGCATGTCTACATCATGGGCATGGAGGAGGAGCTGCTGCCGCACCGCAACAGCATCGAGCTGGGACAGATCGAAGAGGAGCGGCGGCTCGCCTATGTCGGCATCACCCGTGCCCGCCAGAGCCTGACGCTGACGCTGACCGCCCGCCGCAAGCGCTACCAGGAGCTCTTTACCACCACTCCGAGCCGCTTTCTCGACGAACTGCCAGCGGAGCTGCTCGACTGGGAGGGGCGCAGCGACGAAGATCCCAAGGCCAAACAGCAACGGGGTGCCGCCGCACTGTCGAGCCTGCGGCATCTGCTGGAGCAGTGACCCCTGAATGCAACAGGGGGCCTTCGGGCCCCCTGTTCAGCAAAATCTGCGCGCCTGGAGCGGATTATTTGCTGCCATCCACCATGTACTTGATCGCGCCCTTCAGTTCGTCGTCGCTGCAGGTCATGCACAGCCCCTTGGGCGGCATGGCGTTGAGGCCACTGGTTGCGCTCTTCAGCAGGGTGTCCATCCCCTTGGCGATGCGGGGTGCCCAGGCGGCCTTGTCGCCCAGTTTCGGTGCGCCGGCGGCGCCAGTGCCATGGCAACTGAAGCAGCTGGCCTTGAACACCTCTTCACCACTCTTGGCGGCACTGGCGACCTGCGCGCCAGCGACACCCTGGTTGGCTGCGCACTCCTTGCCTTCGACGCAGACCGAACCAAACGGGTGGATGCGCTCGGCAATCGCGGCTTCGGTGTTGCTGTGGTGGCTGGTGCGGCTCTGCTCCGCGGCGTTGACCGCACCCATCCAACCGGCGCAGGCGATCAGCGCAGTGGCCAGCATTGCGCGCTTGATGGTGATAACAGGATGATTCATCGGGCACATTCTCCAGTTTGGGTCATTGAAAAAACGGATGGCGATCGATCGAAGCCTGTGCCAAGTATAGTCCGATTGCCGTGTGGAATCAGCACCGTGCGCATGGAGCTGGGCAGTGGGCTCTCCCGGTTTCGCCATCCATCCTGCTCAAGGTCAGCGGCCATGGCCGCCTGCCTGGTAAACCTGCCAGGCGGCAGCCATCGCCTCGCCGAGGGAAGTGGTGGTCTGTCTGGCCTGTTCGGTGAGCGTCAACATCCGTGCCGAGACCTCGGCGGCCTGATCGATGGCCTCGCACTGCCGGGTGACCGACTGGTTGATGGTCTCGGAGGCGTGGCGGACCGAGTTGGCCTGCTCCAGCGTCTGTGTGGCGATGCCGCTGACCTCGACCATGTGCTCTTCCAGCGTGGTCACCGTCCCGACCAAGTCGGTGAGCAGATGCAGACAGGCTGCCATGCGCTGCCGCAGATCCTCGATGGCCTGCTGTATCTGCTGGGAGGAGTGGTTCGACTTCCGCGCCAGAGCGCGCACCTCGTCGGCCACCACCGCGAAGCCGCGGCCCGCGTCACCGGCGCGGGCGGCTTCGATGGCGGCATTGAGCGCCAACAGGTTGGTGTGATCGGCGATGTCGGTGATCACCTGGGCCATCTGGCCGATGGCGACGAAGGCCTGGGAGAACTGCTCCATCTCGCCGTGGACCCGCTGCCCTTTGTGTACCGCCTGATGCGACTCCTCCAGCCGCGCGGAGAAAGAGTCGACCAGCCCCACCTGCGCCTGTGCGGTTTCAGCCGCCGTCAGCAGCATCACCTGGCTGTGGCTCTGCACTTCGTCGGCATTGTGTCGTACCTGCGCCATCACGTCGGAGAGAAGATGGGTGCTGTTCTGGATCTGGGCGATCATGCCGTTGAAACGACTGAAGGTCTGACTCAGTGCACTGCGCATCAGGGTGCCATAGGCCAGATAGTGGCCCAGGGTCTGGGTCAGACCCTGTAAGCGGCCTCCGCTTGCTTCTGATTGCGGCGAGCGCCGAAAAAATGTCAACCTGGCCATCATGCAGCCCCATACCAGTCGTCGAGCAGGTCGATGCCGCAGCGCAGGTTCTCAAGCCATGACAGAAAGGGCGCAATGGCGGGTGCCGGGAAGATGGCGCCATGCTGGGGGGCGATGATCTGCGGCTCAAGGCGTCGTACCATGCCGACCCAGCGGCGGCAGACACTCTGACTGACCATGTAGCGGCGATGAAAACCTTCCATGCGCTGGCGGTGGCGATCGAAGTTCTCCACCCGCAGGTAGCGGTCGTTCGGCGGGAAGACCGCGGTGCCGACATCGCCGGAGAAGAGAATCCTCGCGCGGGGATCCCACAGGCTGAGACAACCGACCGAGTGCATGAAGTGCGAGGGGATCAACTGCAACTCCATGCCCGGCAGTGCGATGACGCCACCCCGGTCATCGACCGAGGTGAAGCGGCTCTCGTCGACTTGGCCCAGGTGCGGGACGAACCTTCCCCACAGCTTGGAGAGATGGATCTGGGCTGGAGTGGCGCCGGCCCACAGGGCGATGCCACCGGAGACATCGGGATCCTGATGGGTGAAAAAGATGTGGCGAATCCTGGCGATATCGATGTGTTGCGCCACATTGCCGATCACCCGCGGAAAGACCTGCACCCCGCCCGGATCGAGCAGGATCCCCTCACCCTTGTGGATGATCAGATACTGGTTGGTCTGCACCATCCCTTCATCCTCTTCCTCCTCCCAGCCGAGCCAGATGAAGCGGTGATCCTGATCCTGATAGATGGTTTCGGAGTGGCTCCAGTCTGCCGGTCGCAACTGCGCGCTTGTTCGCATGATTTGCCTCGTTTTGAAAGAATCAGCGGGTGGGGCTGATCATGAGAAGCATAGGAGAATATCTGGAGTCGCTTCGGGCGCGCATTTTCGCCAGATGCCCGCCCGGGCCGCGTTGGAGTCTGTCCTGCGACCTTTGGTTTGCATCTTTGACACAGCGATGGAACTGGCACAATTCGCATCGCAGAGGCGAATTGTGGATGGACTCAGCCGCCGCGACTGCGTAGAATCCGCTGCTCGATCAAGCCTGTACGCGCCCGTAGCTCAGTTGGATAGAGTGTTGGCCTCCGAAGCCAAAGGTCAGAGGTTCAAATCCTCTCGGGCGCGCCATTTTCCCTCCCCCCTCACGATTTCACCCCGCGAGACGTTCGTTCGCTGAACTACTCGGGTTGGGGTCCGGTCCGTCCTGCGCAAAGAGGCAAACAGCCAGCTGCCAAGAGGTGGCGGGAACCGGGCAGATGTCGAGAGGATGGCCGGATCAGCCGTCGAATGCGAACAGCTCGTCGAGGCCGCAGACAGTGATGATCTGCCGCAATGCCTCGGGGGGAGACTGAAAGAGCAGTGGCTTCTGTTGCCGCAGTGCGTGGCGCTGCCAGCCGAGCAGCAGCGAGACCACGATGCTGCTCGGCCGCTCCAGTCGGGCCAGCGAGATTCGCACCGGACTGGCTGAATCATCCAGCAGTTGCTCGCCGCGGCGACGGCACTCGATGACATTGTCGAAGTCGAGTTGGCCGATCAGCTGAATCGAGCCATCGCTGTCGCGGAGGAGTTCGACCGCCATCGCGTCAGCCTTTCCTGGTCACTTTGTTGACCTCGTCCAGCTCGGCCGACCAGCCATCGATCACCTGATCGATGTTCTGCTTCTGATCCATCGAGCTGGCAAACTGACTGCGGAAGGTGAGGCCGAGGTTGATGCCATTGACGATCACATTCTGCACCCGCCACTGTCGGGCATCGTCGAGGAACATCGAGTAGGCGACCGGATAGATGGTCCCATCGTGGCCATGGACCTCCATCATGACGCTGGCCTGACCCGGCTCGTCGCCCGGCTGCGGCCGATAGGGCAGCACCACGATCTTCTGGTTGTCGAAGTTCATGAAGGCCTTGGCATAGGTCTGGAGCATCCGCTCCTTGAACACCCCGGCGAAGCGCTTGCGCTGCGCATCGCTGGCCTGGCGGTAATATTTGCCCATCACTCCCTTGGCAATGCGATCGAAATCCGATGCCGGCGTCATCAGTTGATCGATGGCCTGATAAAAGTGCTGCGGTTCGCGGTCGAAACGGGACTTCTCCTGCAGGATCAGCGCGATCATGCGGTCGGTGATCTGCTGGATCACCTGATCCGGTGGGGGTTCGGCGGCCAAAACCGGACCGGACCAGGGTAACAGCAGCAGGAGGGCGAGCAGCAGGTGACGAATCATCGCATTGATTCCACGCTGAAAATTGGAGTGCGGTCTGGGGCGGGTCACTTCGAGCCGCTCTTGTCGATTGAGCTGGTGAGGAACTTGCCGATCAGATCCTCGAGCACCAAGGCCGACTGGGTGCTCTTGAAGCGATTGCCATCGCTCAGCATCTTCTCTTCGGCACCGATCGAGATGCCGATGTACTGCTGTCCGAGCATGCCCTGGGTGAGGATCATCGCAGCGCTGTCGACGGGCAATGCGTTGACGCTGGCGTTGATCTGCATGGTGACATGGCCGACATAGCGCTGCTGATCGAGGGTGATGGCGGTCACGCTGCCGATCTCGACGCCGGCCACGGTGACCGGGGCACGCACCTTGAGGCCGCCGATGTTCTGAAAGTCGGCGTAGAGGGTGTAGGTGGCCTCGGGAGCGGTCAGTGACAGCCCGCTGACCCGCAGCGCCAGACCCGTCAAGGCCGCGGCGCCGAGCAGCAGAAAGAGTCCGACCAGGATTTCAAGAGTACGTGTCTGCATGGCTAGAGGTTCCCGAACATGACTGCCGTCAGTATGAAGTCGATCCCCAATACTGCCAGCGAAGAGAAGACCACGGTCTTGGTGGTGGCCCGGCTGATTCCCTCGGAAGTGGGGAGGCACTCATAGCCCTGCACCACCGCGATCCAGACCACCACAAAAGCAAAGGCCAGACTCTTGAGCAGGCCGTTGACCACATCATCACGGAAGGAGACATTGGCCTGCATGGTCGACCAGAAGGTGCCGGCATGCAGTCCCAGCCAATCGACCGCCACCAGTTTGCCGCCCCAGACCCCGACCATGCAGAAGATCATGGTCAACAGAGGCAGCGAGATGAAGCCGGCCAGCAGGCGTGGTGCGATGATGCGCCGCAACGGGTCGACACCGATCATCTCCATGCTGGCCAACTGTTCGGTTGCCTTCATCAGGCCGATCTCGGCGGTCAGCGCTGAACCGGCACGTCCGGCGAACAGCAGTGCGGTGACCACCGGTGCCAGTTCCCGGGTCAGGCTCAGGGCCACCAGTTGCCCCACTGCCGAGGTGGTGCCGTAGTCGGAAAGAATGGTGTAGCCCTGCAACCCCAGCACCATGCCGATGAAGAGCCCGGAGACCAGGATGATGACGAGCGACAGCACGCCGACGAAGTGGATCTGCTTCACCAGCAGCGGCAGGCCCTGCAGGCTGGGCCAGACCGCGAGCGAATGCAGCAGCAGGTTGCCGGCACGGCCCCAGATGACCAGGAATTCGAGCGTGGCACGGCCGAGCCGTTGCAGCAGTGCCATCACCATGGCTGCCCCCCGAGCAGGTCGGTTCGATAGTCGGGGGCCGGATAGTGAAACGCGATCGGGCCATCCGGCGAACCGGTCAGGAACTGCCGCACCAGCGCAGAGTCGCTGTTCTTAAGTTCGTCCGGACGGCCCTGACCGATGATCTTGCCGTTGGCGATCACGTAGATGTAGTCGGCAATCTCCATGGTTTCGACCAGATCGTGGGAGACGATCACGCTGGTGATGCCCAGTGCATGGTTGAGCAGTTTGATCAGTTCGACCAACACCCCCATCGAGATCGGATCCTGTCCGGCAAAGGGTTCGTCGTACATGATCATCGCCGGGTCGAGCGCAATCGCCCGCGCCAGCGCTGCCCGGCGCGCCATGCCGCCTGACAGTTCGGCCGGCATCAGGTCGCGGGCACCGCGCAGACCCACCGCATGCAGTTTCATCAGTACCAGGTCGCGAATCATCTCTTCGGGCAGCCGGGTGTGGGCGCGCAGCGGAAAGGCGACATTCTCATAGAGCGAAAGGTCGGTGAAGAGGGCGCCGCTCTGGAACAGCATGCCCATCTTGCGCCGCACCTCGAACAGCCGGCGGCGGTTCAGTCTGGCGATGTCCTCGCCATCGACACGGATGGCGCCGGCATCGGGCCGCAGCTGTGCGCCGATCAGCCGCAGCAGCGTGGTCTTGCCGCAGCCACTCGGTCCCATGACGGCGGTGATGGCGCCGCGGCGGATGTCGAAATCGACATTGTCGAAGATCGCACGGCTGCCGCGACGAAAGGTCAGATTGCGAATCTCGACGAAGTTGTCGGTGGTCCTGGCCATCGGTATCGCGAAACAAAAAGGGCTAGAATGCTCTGGCACGACACACTGGCTGTGTCGTGCCGGCGGAGGCTTTGAAAAAGTTTTCTCAATTCTAGCAGAGGGTTGTCATGGCGTCTTCAACTGCCAGGTGATGCAACTGGTCAGAGGCTCCATGTCGCACCGGTTTTCCATCCTTACCATTTTTCTGTCAATCCGATCGATTCAGCATGAAAACCGATTACCGGACCTTTGACTTTCTCGGCTCTGCCCGCCGCACCCTGACGCTGGAGAGCGCCGCGCTGACCGCGCTGGAGGCGCGGCTCGACATGGCGTTCGTGCAGGCCTGCCTGCTGATGCTCGATTGTCAGGGACGGGTCGTCGTCACCGGCATGGGTAAATCGGGCCATGTCGCCAACAAGATCTCATCGACCCTGGCCAGCACCGGGACGCCGGCGTTCTTCGTGCATCCGGCCGAAGCCAGCCATGGTGACCTCGGCATGATCACCCGGCAGGATGTGGTGTTGGCGCTCTCCAACTCCGGCACCACCGCCGAGGTGCTGGCGATCGTGCCGCTGATCAAACGGATGCAGGCCCGCCTGATCAGCATGACCGGCGATGCCGCTTCGCCACTGGCCAAGGCTGCCGAGGTGCATCTGGATGTGGCGGTGGCGCAGGAGGCCTGTCCGCTCGGACTGGCCCCCACCGCCAGCACCACCACGGCGCTGGCGATGGGCGATGCCCTGGCGGTGGCCCTGCTCGAAGCACGCGGTTTCACCGCCGAGCAGTTTGCTTTCTCCCATCCCGGTGGCAGCCTTGGTCGCCGCCTGCTGCTGAAGGTCGAGGATCTGATGCATGGCGACGAATCAGTGCCCAGGGTCACGGCCTCGACCCCGCTGCGCGATGCGCTGGCCGAAATCAGCCGCTGTGGCTTTGGCCTGACCAGTGTGGTCGATGGGCAGGGCCGCATGATCGGCATCTTCACCGATGGCGATCTGCGTCGCGTGCTCGACCGCGGTCTCGACGTGCGTGCCACCTCGGTGGCCGAAGTGATGACGCCGAAGGGCGCCGTGGTCCAGCCGGAGCAACTGGCCGTGGATGCCTTGCAGTGCATGGAGGCGCGGCAGATCATGGCCCTGATCGTCGTCGATGAAGAGCGCCGTCCGGTCGGCGTGTTGCACATGCACGATCTGGTCCGCTCGGGTGTGGTATGATCGCGCGCTGAATATCTGGAAGAAATCTCCTTGTCCGACAAGCTGTTGCAAAAAATCGAACGAATCCGGCTGCTGGCGTTGGATGTCGATGGCGTGCTCACCGATGGCCGGCTCTACTTTCTGCCCGATGGCGGCGAAATCAAGGTGTTCAACAGCCTCGATGGGCATGGCCTGAAGATGCTGCAACGCAGTGGAGTCACGGTGGCGCTGATCACCGGACGCAGTTCGACTGCGGTGGCGCGCCGTGCTGCCGAACTCGGCATCAGTCACCTCCATCAGGGCAGCGAACAGAAGTTGCCTATATTCGATGGGCTGCTGGAGCAGCTTGGGCTCGACTACAGCCAGGCAGCGTTCATGGGCGATGACCTGCCCGATCTGCCGCTGATCAGGCGGGCCGCAGTGGGGATGACCGTCGCCAATGCCCACCCGCTGGTGCGGCAAAGCGCCGACTGGCAGAGCACCCTGGCCGGTGGCCAGGGTGCGGTGCGCGAAGCGTGCGACCTGATCATGCAGACGCAGGGTACGCTCTGCCGGTTGCTGCAAGCCTACGAGTGACCACTCCCATGCGTGCCAACACCTGGTGGATCGGTTGCATTCTGCTGCTGTGTGGCGGGCTGCTGCTGAAGGTCTCGCTCGACATGGATGCTTCCCGGCAACGTGGCGGTCTGGTCGATGACAACCAGCCCGATTTTTTCATGGCCCGGGCTGCCACCCGCATCTACGATGAAGAGGGCCGTGTGGCTTACCTGCTCAGTGCCGAGCGCTGGAGTCATGTTCGCGGCGAGCCTGGCATATCGCTTGCGCAGCCGAATCTGATCGCCCATCGAACCGAGTCATCGCAGCGCTGGCAGGCACAGGCCGAGCGCGGCTACTGGGTCGAGAGCGATGGTGTGTTGACCCTCGATCAGGCCGTCACTTTTGAGTTGTGGGCGCAGCAACGGCGGTTGCAACAGCTGCTCACGCCGCACATGCAGATCGACTACCGGCGGCGCACCGCCCATACCGATGCGCCGGTCAGGCTGCTGGCCGAGCAGGGTGAAATGAGTGGCAATGGCATCGACATCGATCTGGTTGCCGGCAAGGCCGTGTTGCCGAGTCAGGTGCGGGGGCACTATCTTCCCAGTCAACCAGGAGCATCGAAGTGAAAAAAAATCTGCTTTCGCTCCGGCGCCTTCTGCTGCTGTCACTGTTGCCATGGCTGCCCTCCACGCTGCTGGCGCTCAGTGGCGACAGCCGGCAGCCGATCGAAATCGTCTCCGACCGCGCCGAATTCGACGACAACAGCGCATCGGCGCATTACATCGGCAATGTGGTGGTGACACAGGGTTCGCTGCGCATCGAGGCCGACGATCTGCTCCTGATCAGTGACAAGGGCAGTGTCACCGAGGTCAAGGCCAGCGGCACCCCGGCCCGTTTTCATCAGCAGCTCGATGGCCAGGAGCCGTTGATGATGGAGGGTGAAGCCACCTCGATCAGCTACCATGCCAAGAGCCGCCAGCTTGAACTGAAAGGCACCGCCAAACTGCGGCAGGGTGAGCGGTTCTTCTATGGCGAGCGCATCGAATACCAGCTGGAGAAGCGGTTGATGCGCGCCTTTGGCGGCAGCGAGGCCAAGGGGGAGGGCAAGCGGGTCCGGTTGATCCTGCCGCCGCCCAAGGATGAGGCGACGCCATGACAGTGGCCGCCAGCGAGCAGGCACGGGCCGACAGTTGTCTGAACGTCAGCCATCTGTGCAAGCGCTACCAGAAGCGACAGGTGGTGCGTGATGTCTCGTTGACGCTGCGCAGCGGCGAGATCGTTGGTCTGCTGGGGCCCAACGGTGCCGGCAAGACCACCTGCTTCTACATGATCATCGGCCTGGTGCGTGGTGATGGTGGCACCATCACCCTCGATGGTCAGGAGATCACCCATCTGCCGATGCATCGACGGGCACGCCGAGGCTTGGGCTATCTGCCCCAGGAGCCCTCGGTGTTCCGCCAGATGTCGGTGGCCGACAACATCCTGGCCGTGCTCGAGACCCGTGCCCGATTGAGCCGCTCCGAACAGCGCCAGCGGCTCGATCAGCTGCTGGATGAGTTCAACATCGCCCACTTGCGCAACGAGCTGGGCATGAGTCTGTCGGGCGGTGAGCGCCGGCGGGTGGAGATTGCCCGGGCGCTGGCGGTGGAGCCGCGCTTCATGCTGCTCGATGAACCCTTCGCCGGCGTCGATCCGATCTCGATGAGCGATATCAAGGCCATCGTGCGGCAGTTGCAGCAGCGTTCGATCGGCGTGCTGATCACCGATCACAACGTCCGCGAAACGCTCGATATCTGTGAACGGGCCTACATCGTCAGTGATGGCGGCATCATTGCCGAGGGTGATCCCGCGGCTATAATGCAGAACAGGCAGGTTCGTGAGGTTTATCTCGGCAAGGAGTTCAGTCTGTAGTGCGCATCATGCCTCGTTTTACCCTCGGTCACGGGCTCTGACATGAAACCTTCGCTTCAGCTCAAGCTGGGTCAGAGCCTGACCATGACCCCGCAACTGCAGCAAGCGATTCGTCTTCTGCAGCTTTCGACCCTCGATCTCCATCAGGAGATTCAGCAGGCGCTCGACTCCAACCCGATGCTCGAACTGGTCGAGGATGAAGATGAACGGCGTGCCGATGAGTCGATCGACGCCTACGGTGAGCAGACTTCGGCCGAAGCGGACGACAGCGGCGACCTCGATGGGGCAGAGTTCGACAGTCACGGCGATGATGAGTGGAGCGAGGCGATTCCCGAAGATCTGTCGATCGACACCAGCTGGGACGAGATCTATCAGAGCAGCGGAACCGGTTCGTCCAATCCGGAGAGCGATGAGGATTTCGAGTCCCGCAACAGCGTCACCGAGAGCCTGCAGGACCACCTGCGCTGGCAGATCAACCTGACCCATCTCAGTGATGTCGATCGGCTGATCGCGCTGAATCTCATCGATGGCATCAATCCGGATGGGATGCTCACCACCTCGATCGAGGATGTACAGCTCAGCCTGGCGCGCGATCAGATCGAGGTCGATCTGGATGAGATCGAAGCGGTGCTGCATCTGGTGCAGCAGCTCGATCCAATCGGTGTCGGCGCACGCACGCTGGCCGAATGTCTGCTGCTGCAATTGCGCCAGTTTCCGGCCGACACCCCTTGGCGCAAGCAGGCCGAAAAGATCCTGACCGACCACATGGCTGCGCTCGGCAGCCGTGACTACAGCCAGCTGATGCGGCTGCTCAAGCTGACCAGTGAGGAGCTGGGCCAGGTGGTGCAGTTGATCCAGCAGCTCAATCCGCGTCCCGGCAGCATCATCTCCAGCAGCCAGTCGGAGTACATCATTCCCGATGTCTACACCCGCAAGGTGCGCGGAGAGTGGGTGGTCGAGCTCAATCCGGAAAGCATGCCGCGGTTGCGGGTCAACGAGCACTATGCCGCCATGGTGCGCCGCGCCGACAATGGTGCCGACAACACCTTTCTGCGCAACAACCTGCAGGAGGCGCGCTGGTTTCTGAAGAGCCTGACGAGTCGCAACGAGACGCTGCTGAAGGTGGCGCGCAAGATTGTCGAGGTGCAGCGCGGCTTTCTCGACCATGGCGCCGAGGCGATGAAACCGCTGGTGCTCTACGACATTGCCGAGGCGGTCGGCATGCATGAGTCGACCATCTCCCGCGTCACCACCCAGAAATTCCTGCACACGCCACGTGGCATTTTCGAGCTGAAATATTTCTTCTCCAGCCATCTGGAGACCGATTCGGGCGGGGAGTGCTCATCCACTGCGATCCGCGCCGTCATCAAAAAGCTGATCAGCGCTGAAAGTGCAAAAAAACCCTTGAGTGACAGCAAAATCACCGCCATCCTGTCGCAGCAGGGCATCAAGGTGGCGCGGCGTACCATCGCCAAGTACCGCGAATCGATGGGCATTGCCCCCTCCAACGAGCGCAAGCAGTTGCCCTGATCGATGGCGGTCCCGCTGTCGCCTTCCACGTCTCACACAACAGGAACCCTTCGCATGCAGATCAATGTCAGTGGCCACCACGTCGAAGTCTCACCCGCGCTGCATGATTACGTCACCAGCAAGATGAACCGGATCGAACGCCATTTCGAACAGATCACCAGCATCGATGTGATCCTATCGGTCGAGAAGCAGCGGCAGAAGGCCGAGGCGACCATCCGCTTTTCCGGTGGCGAGATCTTTGCCGACATCGAGTCGGATGACATGTATGCGGCCATCGATGCGATGGCCGACAAGCTCGATCGGCAGATGATCAAGCACAAGGAGAAGTCGATTGGCCGCCACCATGGTGGTTCGAATCGATAACCGTTCACATCCCCGCAACGTTGATGTCGTCGCGGTCGGCGGCGTCAACGCCGGTTGATGCAACCATCCTCCCATCGATGGACACCCGCACCCGACTCGTCATCATCAGTGGCCGTTCCGGCTCGGGCAAGAGTACGGCGCTGCATGTGCTCGAGGATCTCGGTTTCTATGCCATCGACAACCTGCCGGCCAGTCTGCTGAACACCTTGGCTGCGGGGGTCGCTGCCGGTCAGTATGCCGAGCAGCGGCGCATCGCGGTCAGCATCGATGCCCGCAATGTACCGGGTGACCTGTCGCGGTTGCCGGAGATCCTCGAGGAGGTCAGCGGCATCACGCTGACGCCGCAGATCCTGTTTCTCGATGCCGACGACCAGACGCTGTTGCAGCGGTTCAGCGAGACCCGCCGCCGCCATCCGCTGACCGGCCCCCACCTGCCGCTGACGGAAGCGATCGGTCGCGAGCGTGAACTGCTGCGGCCGGTGGCGGCACTGGCCGATGTCACCCTCGACACCAGCCGTCTCAGCCTGCATGACCTGCGCGATCTGATCCGCCGCCGTTTCTCGACCACCGAAGGGGAGAACTTCTCGCTGCTGTTTGAATCCTTCGGCTTCAAGAAGGGAACACCGGCCGATGCCGATTTCGTCTTCGATGTCCGCGCGCTGCCCAACCCCTACTGGCACACTGCGCTGCGCGTCCATGATGGGCGTGAGCCGCCGGTGATCGAATTCCTGGAGGCCCAGCCCGAAGTGCGGCAGATGCTCGATGACATCGGCACTTTTCTCGACCGCTGGCTGCCGCGCTTTCTGGCCAGTGGTCGCAGCTATGTGACCGTGGCCCTCGGCTGCACCGGTGGGCAGCACCGCTCGGTCTACCTGTGTGAACGGCTGGCCGAACGGTTCTGCGGTCGATTCCCCACGGTCCTGCTGCGCCACCGCGAGCTGAGCAACGCACGCGAGCCGGTGCAGGTCGCGGTGGCATCGGAGCCTGAAACCGGCTAACCTGCCGGCCAGTTCGCAGCGATCGCTGCCGCCTGCTCCTCCCCGTCGTTCGATGCGGTGTCACCGGCTTCTCACCGGGCTGGGCAGTGCCCGTTTTGTCCGGAATGCCCGTCATGGCCGACTCCAACCAAGGCGCCCGCGCGCGCACCCAGACCCAGCTTCAGGCGCTCAGCAGCGCACTGGAGAGCGGCACCTTCGTGCAGATTCGGCGCATGTTGAACGGTGTGCCGGCGGTCGACGTGGCGCGGCTGCTGGAATCCTCGCCACCCAACCTGCGTGACCTGCTGTGGGAGCTGGTCGACAAGGAGAAAGAGGGAGAGATCCTGCAGCATCTCTCCGATGAGTTGCAGGGGCTGTTTCTGCGGCGGATGAATGCCGAGACGGTCGCCTCGGTGGTGGAGGGCTTCGACACCGACGACCTGGCCGACCTGCTGCAGCAGTTGCCGGAGCGGGTGATCCGCGAAGTGCTCGATGCAATGGATGCGCAGGACCGTCATCGGGTCGAACGGGTGCTGGCCTATCCGGAAGACAGCGCCGGTGGCCTGATGAACACCGACACCATCACCGTGCGGCCCCGCTTCACGCTCGACGTGGTGTTCCGCTATCTGCGCCGTCATGACAGCCTGCCGCCGATGACCGACAACATCATCGTGGTCAACAGCGAGGACCGCTTCATCGGCCTGCTGCCATTGACCAAGATGCTGGTCAGCGATCCGTCGATCACGGTGCGCGAGATCATGGTCACCGATGTCGCGGCGATTCCGGCCTCCACCTCGGCCAGCGAGGTGGCCAAGCTGTTCGAGCGCCATGACTGGGTCTCGGCACCGGTGGTCGATGAGACTGGCCATCTGCTCGGGCGGATCACCATCGATGACGTGGTCGACGTGATCATCGAAGCGGCTGATCAGCAGGTGATGAGCATGGCCGGCCTCGGCGACGAGGAGTCCACCTTCATCGCCCCGTTCAAGGCCGCGACCCAGCGCGCCACCTGGCTGGGCGCCAACCTGCTGACCGGCTTCATCGCGGCCGGCGTGGTGGGGCTCTTCGCCGAGACCATCCATCAGGTGGTGGCGCTGGCGGTGTTGATGCCGATCATCCCCAGCATGGGCGGCGTGGCTGGCAGCCAGACGCTGACCTTGATGATCCGCGGCATGGCCCTTGGCCACATCGGCCGCGCCAACCGCTTCTGGCTGTTGCGTCAGGAGCTGCTGATCGGGCTGCTGAATGGCCTGCTGTGGGCCACTATCGTCGGCGTGGCCACGGCTTACTGGTTCGATGACCGGCTGCTGGGGGTGATCCTTGCAGTGGCGATGCTCTGCAACCTGCTGGCGGCGGCGTTGACCGGGGTACTGCTGCCACTGATGCTGCGCACCTTCGGCATCGACCCGATTCTGGCCGGATCGGTGCTGCTGACCACCGTGACCGACGTGGTGGGCTTTGTCGTGCTGCTGGGTCTGGCCAGTTGGTTGCTGCTGTAAAAGGAGGAGGACGGGATGCAGGCGCCAGAAGAGAAACCAAGCAAGAGTGCGCGCAAGCGGCGGATGCATGAACTGCAACGGCTGGGCGGCACGCTGTTGCAGTTCAGCGATGCCCAGCTCCGGCGGCTGCCGCTGACCGAAGCGCTGCGTGAAGCGGTGCGCGAAGGCAAGCGGCTCAAGGCGCCGGCGGCACTGCAACGGCACTGTCAGTTTCTGGGGCGCCTGCTCGATGAAGCCGACAATGAAGCACTGTTGATCGCCATCGTGACACTGGAACAGGGTACACAGCGGGCCGATCCCTGGCACCATCAGGCCGAGCGGCTGCGCGACGCACTGCTGGCGGGCGAGACGGTGCACTTTCAAGCCTGGCTGGTCCAGCTCGATCCCGCGGATCAGGCGCAGGTGAACGCTCAGGCCGAGCGGGCACGCCAGGCAGTGCGACGTGGGCAGGAGGTGGCGCGGGAGTCGCGTCAGCTCTACCGACTGCTGCACCGCCTGCTCGAGGCAGCCGCCAGCGCCAGCGATTGACTACCCCTTCAGTTGCCGGTTGATTCGCTGGTAAGCGCTCTTGAGCTCTTCGCCCAGCAGTTTGACCGCCGCGCCAATTTCCTGGCCCGAGGCAACCCCCTCCGCGCCGGCCCGCTGCAACTTCTGGTTGAGCTGCTCCCACTTCTTCTCGCTCTTCTGCCACTCATCAAGCAGGTCGAGCTTGAGCAGGTGGGCCTGCAGATGCAGTGCGTCCCGCTCGACCTTCAACTGTTCGGCAAGCTGTTTCAGATCCTCTTGAAGCGTGCTCATCGTTGGCTCCCGTCGTAGTCGTTTGAACCGGTGGAGAGGATGGATCATACAGGGAGGCCGGGCAACAGTGTTGCCACAGGTCAAGCCGATGGTCGTTGGTTCGATTTTGCGGAGCGGCCCGACTCACCGCGGTCTGGTTTCGGACCCTGCGGAGGTCATCGGTTGCGGGTGGGTTGATCCTGAAACAACTCGACCAGGGTGATCTTGGGGTCATTGATCGGGCCAGTGACCTGGTAACGGGTGCTGGTGAGCTGGGCGAGCGGTTTTTCGAACAGCTGTCCGGCGAGGTAGGCGGCGGCGGCGGTGGGCAACCCACCGATGGCAGCCACATACCAGGGCAGATTGGTGCCGATCGGCAGCGTCATCGCCATGTCGAGATCGAGATTCTGGCTGGCAAGATCGATGGTACCTGCCAGTTTGAAGCGCCCGACAGCCGACTCGATGTTGATCCGGTCATCCAGTGTCAGAACATTGTTGGCCAGTTTCATTCGGCCATCGACCTGCTGATAGCCAATGCTGCCGCCGCCGAAGTCGGAGAGGTTGAGCTGGAGCTTGCTGATCAGGTTGTTGAAGTTGAACAGGCTGAACAGCCCCAGTGGGCTGGTGCCGCCACCGGTCTCGAAGCGACCATTCCGGAACAGCAGGTGGTAGTCGCCACGTGTCCGCTCCAGCGCGAAATGGGCGGGGGAGCCGGGCCAGGCCAGATTGATATCGATTCGGGCCGATTGGCTGCTGATGCCCGGCACCACGCCGAAATAGCGCGCCAGCTGGGCGATGTCGCCCCCCTCCAGCGTGCTGGTCAGCTGCGAGCGGTGCAGGCCACCGGTATCGCGCTGCCACACCATGAGTGCGTTGCGCAGCGTGAAGCCATCGATGGTGGCATTGATCTGTTGCGCAGTGATGCCCTGAGCAGTGGGCCGCAACTGAAAGGCCCAACTTCCCAGCGGCTGCTCATCGATGTGAATGGCGGCAGCCTGAAAATCGAGTGATGGCAGCGTGGCGGGATCGAAATTGGCCAGTGGGTCGTTATCGGGACGATTGGAGGCGGTGGTCAGCGTGAGCTGTTCCAGAGCGATCCGGATCGGCGCCGAATGGTCGAGCGCCAGCTGGAGGGTGCCACGGACCTTGTCACTGGCAACCCGCAGATCGACCCGCTCCTGCTGCTGGGAAATGGTCAGATGGACCTCATTGAGCGTCTGCCCGAGAAAGCGCAGCTGTGGCAGGGTGAAGTCGATCTTGCCGACATCGGTGAACCAGTCGACACTCTTCTCGATGCCATCGATATGGGCCAGGTGGGCACGGTAAAACGCGATCCACTGGTCGAGATCGATCGGTGGCAGATTGCCGCGCAACGGATTGTGGGCCGAGAGTGGCCGAGCACTCTGACTGCTGCCGAGCAGGATCTGCCCCCGGTCGCGGCCTGCGGCATCAAAGGTCAGATCAAAACCGATCTCTTCGTTCAGCAGCAGCGACAGCGATTCCAGGCCGGCGGAGTTGAAGCGGGTGAGCAGGAACAGCGGCACCGCCTGTTGCGGCGCCTTCGACAGCGGTGGTGGCAGGCTGCTGCCGAGCCCGACCAGGCTGGATTCGAAGGTGAGTTCGCTGCCGTTTCCGCCGGTCAGTGGCAACTGGAGCTGGGCCAGATAGGGGGCCTCGCCTTGGAAGAAGTCGAGCGGTTGCAGATCGAGCCAGTCGGTCAGATCCGCGACGTCGACGCGCCCCTCCTGGGTCAGCAGCAGGGTGGTATGGCCGGTTGGGTCACTGCTCTGTTGCAGGCGCACCGTCACCGGCTGCCCGAGAAACCGCGCCTTGATCTGGTCGGCATGAACTGCCTGATCCGTGGCAAGGCGCAGCGCGCCCTCCACCTGGTCGTAACGCAGCCGGTAACGGGGTGCGGCGACCCGACCGTTATTGGTGCGCAGGTCGAGCTGATAGCCGATTTTCGGCTTCTCTCCGAGGGGGACATCGAGTTTCAGATGCCCCTGCAATGGCCCCCGCAGCTCCAGTTCGCCGAGCCAGGGGAGCAGCTCCTGACGCAGCGGCGTGGTCAACACCCACTTTTTGGATTCGGCCAGCGTACTGGTCAGATCTGACTCGATCGAGAGATGATAGTGCGGGTTACGGTCGCTCCGGCGGCCGACGACCTTGCCTTGCGTCAGAGCAAGGTTGCCGCTCTTGCCCTTGATGACCTCGATATCGAGGTCGGCATCGCTGACCCAGACCGAGCCGGCCAACTCTTCGAGTATCGGCCAATCCGGCTGAAAGCGCAGCCGCATGTCGCGGCCACGAAAGAACAGCAGCGTCCGTTTGCCCTGCTCGGGGCCATGGAGCCGGCCCTGGTAGACCACGCTGCCCTGCTCCAGCAGCCCGGTGGTCAGGCTCTGGCGGATCCAGTCGATCAGCCTGGCATTCTCGGTCAGGGTTGGCAGAAACTGGTCTTTCTCCAGCAGGCTGGCCGGGTTGATGCCGATCGACAGCCCCAGTGTGGCCGCATCGAGGTCATGTCGGGGCAGCAGCAGGCGGAACACTCCCTGGGCGCCGAAGCGGTCGGAGCCGAGCTGGATGCGGTCGGAATCAATTTCGATCAGTTCCGGGGTCACCTGCCAGAACAGCGTGCCTTGGGCGGTGTCGATTCGCCAGCTTTGCGCAAACAGCTTTGGAAAGTGCAGGTCGAGTTGCTTCGAGTCGAACTGCAGCAGGCCGTGTCCGCCGCGGATGAACAATGTACCGTCGACGCCACTGACGGCCGGCGCCCCCTGCCAGGCCTGCATGCTGAAGGTGGTGAGTCGGGCCGAGAGCTCAAGGTCGTCGAATGCATCGGTCGTCAGCCGGGGTGCCAGCAGATGGAGTGCCTCGATCTGCCCAGTGGGAGCAAGCTGTTCCAGACGCTGCTGCCAGGCGGAAGGCAGCAGGTTCGACCCGATGAGCCAGCTCCGCCATGGCCGCAGATCGATCCGATCGGCAAACAGCTCGATGGCCGCCTGATCGGGCGCTCCGGCACCGATCAGGCGCAGATGGGTGATCCGGGTCGCCTCATTCGGCAGCAGCAGGCGCGGTTCGAGTTCCAGCCGCCAGGCCGGCCGTGCCAGCGAGGCGGTGGGTGTTGCCGAGCTCTCGTGCTGGTAATGAAAGCCCAGCTGGATGACGGGCGCATCGGCTGAAGCGGCAGTTGCCGTTGGCGCCACGGCGGCGCTGATCTCTCCGGTCAGCCCGACCAGTTGCAGGCCCTCGAGATCGCCCCACAGTTCGGCGGTGGCCGTGAGATGCGCTGGTGGCTCGAATCCACCCAGCAGCCGCAGCCAGCGGGCATCGATCGGCTGTTGGGGCAGGCGCAGATGGAATTCGCCGGTGCTGGGCAGACTGCTTCCGTCGAAACCATGCAGATGGAGGATCGCCGTGGTGACGGGGGCCGTTGCATCGAGCTTGAAGTCGGCCGCGATGCGATAGCCGGCTGCGGCCTGCTCCAGATCGAGCTGTGGCAGCAGCAGCGGCGGCACTGTTGATGTGGCGGCCGCATCCTGCCACAGCAGCGTGACATCATGCAGCTGCAACCGTTCGGGCAGCCCAAGCGGGACGAGCAGTGCGTCGAGCGGGCGCGCTCTGCCGCCTGCGCCGGCATCGACCGACAGTGTCACGCCGCGGGCCGACAGCGCGACCAGCCTGGGTTGGCGATGCCACAGTGATTGCAGCAGATGGAGCGAAAATTCCACTGCATCACCGCGCAGTGACCAGTTCGCTGTTTCGATTTCGAGTCCCTGCAGGCGAATCACCGGCGCCAACCCCTCCCAATCGCCGGTGATCTGCGTGAAGGTGATCCGGCATTGGCAGCGGCGGTTGGCCTCGGCGCTGAGCTGACTCTGGAACTCATCGATCCTGGGCAGCAGATTGCGGCCCACGCCGACCACCACGGCTGCGCCCAGCAGCAGCGCAAAGCCGAGCCACAGCAGGGCCTGCAGGGCCAAGGTGATGAGGCGCCAGGGCGTCATGGGGGCTGGAGTCGGGTCAGCGCGAACAGGCGGGGGCGGTGGAAGGTCGCGCATGGCCCAAGCCTAACATCGCGAACCGGATCGATCGAGTGCTGGCCAGGTCACCATGCCGCAGCGTGCCAGCAGCGCCTGGGTTTCGCACAGTGGCAATCCCACCACGGCAGAGTAGCTGCCCTCGATGCGCTCGACGAACGGCGCCGCCAGTCCCTGGATCGCATAGCCGCCGGCCTTGTCGAGCGGTTCACCGCTCTCCCAGTAGCGCGCCAGCTCCGCGGGATCGAGCGGACGAAACCGCACCCGAGTGGTGACCACGGCCGTGTGGCAGGCAGTGGCGGTCACCACGGCGACCGCGCTGATGACTCGATGCCAGCGGCCGCTCAGTTGCGTCATCATCGCCATGAAGTGGTCGCGGTCGCGCGGTTTGCCGAGAATCTCGTCCGCCTCGGCCACCACCACGGTGTCGGCACCCAGCACCGGCGCATCAGCCAGCGGCAGGCTGTCGCGCCCAGTCTCGGCCTTGGCCTGTGCCAGCCGCAGCACATGCGCCGGGGATGACTCGCCGGCCAAGGGCGATTCGTCGACATTGACAGCCAGCAGCCGGCAGGGCACCGCGATCTGCTCCAGCAGCGCCCGCCTGCGCGGCGAGGCCGAGGCCAGATAGACGAAGCCGGGCGCGTCCATTCACTCCACCCGGTAGTGGCGCCGCAGGCGGCGCAGAAGCGGAAACAGCAGCGGCCAGAGCAGCCCGCTGCTCAATGCACTCAACAGCCGGTCGCTGCGCCATGGCTGCTGGCTGATCAGCAGTTGCATCAGGCTGAGCAGCAGCAGGTAGAGCGAAACCAGCACGCAGACGATCAACGCCTGCTGCACCCGGGGAAACAGCCGCAACTGCTGATGCAGGCTGAGGTCGATGTAGCTCACCACCATCAGTGCCAGGCCATGTTGGCCCAGGGTGACATCGTGCAGCACATCGAGCGGCAGTCCCAGCAGCCAGCCGAACAGCAGCCCGATGCGTTCCGGCAGGGCCATGGTCCAGTAGATCAGGCAGAGCAGGGCCCAAGTGGGACGCCAGGGTTGCCAGTCGGCCGGCAGCGGCACGACCTCCAGCAGCAGCGCGATGACGAAGGTCAGCAGAATGACCAGCCAGTTGCCGATCGGGCTACTGCGCATCGTCGGTGGCCTCGGTCACGGAGTTCTGTCCGGGTTGTGGTGTGGTCAGAATCACCAGCACATGGCGACTGATCGCCAGTTGTGCGGTCGGTATCGCCCTGATCTGTGTGAAAGGCTGGCCGGCATTGCGGTTCACCGACTCCACCACCCCGACCGGATAGTTGGCCGGAAAGCGCCCGCCCAAGCCGGAAGTCACCAGTTGGTCGCCCACCTCGATGTCGCTGGTCTCGGGCACGTTGAGCAGCTCGAGATGGCTGTCGTCCCCGGTGCCGACGGCGATGGCCCGCACTCCGTTGCGCAGCACCTGCACCGGTACGGCATGGTTCTGATCAGTGATCAGCAGCACCCGGCTGTGGTGCGGCCGCACCGAGATCACCTGTCCCATGATACCGCTGGCATCGAGCAGTGGCTGCCCCTCCCTGACGCCACTCTTCGCGCCCCGGTCGATGATCACGAAATGGCGTGACGGGTCGCTGGAGACCCCGATGATCTCGGCGATCAGCGCATTCTCATCGAGGTGGGTGGTGGAATTGAGCAGCTGGCGCAGGCGGATGTTTTCGGCCTGCAACGCAGCCATCTTCTGCGCCTTCTGCGACAGCAGCAGCCGCTCGGTTCTGAGTGCATCGTTCTCGCGTGCCAACTGCTGGCGGCTGCTGAGACTGTCGCGGCTGCCGGCATAGAGCCGCAGTGGCCAGTCGGCCAGTTCGATCATCGGCGCCAGCGCCCAGTCGAGCCGTTCGCGCAGCAGATCGAGGGCATGGTAATGGGCATCGGCGACCATCAGCCCGACCGACAGCAGGCCAAGCAGCAGCAGCCGCAGGCCGAGGCGGGGGCGTTTGACGAAGATCAGCTTGATGGCAATCTCACCTCAGCCTGTTCGGTCACTGCAGCGGGCCGACCCGATCGGTCCGTTCATTCGCTGGAGAGCAGCTCGAAATTGCTGGCGTCCATCATCTCCAGTGCCCGACCGCCGCCGCGGGCGACACAGGTCAGCGGGTCATCGGCCACCCGCACCGGCAGGCCGGTCTCCTTGGAGATCAACTGGTCGAGCCCGCGCAGCAGCGCGCCACCGCCGGTCAGCACGATGCCGGACTCGGCGATGTCCGATGCCAGTTCGGGCGGCGACTGTTCCAATGCCCGCTTGACCGCCTGCACGATGCCGGAGAGCGGCTCCTGCAGCGCTTCGAGAATCTCCTCGCTGTCGAGGGTGAAGCTGCGCGGGATGCCCTCGGCCAGGTTGCGGCCACGCACATCGATCTCGCTCGATTCGACGCTCGCGAAGGCGATGCCGATCTCCTGCTTGATCCGCTCGGCGGTGGCATCGCCGATCAGGCTGCCATACTGGCGCCGCACATGGGTGATGATCGCCTCGTCGAAGCGGTCGCCGCCGATGCGCACCGAATCGGAATAGACGATGCCGCTGAGCGAGATGATGGCGATTTCGGTGGTGCCACCGCCAATGTCGACGACCATCGAGCCGCTGGCCTCCTCGACCGGCATGCCGGCACCGATTGCGGCGGCCATCGGCTCCTCGATCAGGCGCACGTCACGGGCGCCTGCGCCTATCGCCGATTCGCGGATCGCGCGGCGTTCGACCTGGGTCGAACCACAGGGAATGCTGATCAGCACCCGTGGGCTGGGGCGAATGAAGCTGTTGGCATGGGTCTTGGCGATGAAGTGCTGCAACATCTTCTCGGTCACCTGAAAGTCGGCGATGACGCCATCTTTCAGCGGCCGGATCGCGGTGATGTTGCCGGGGGTGCGCCCGAGCATCCGTTTGGCTGCGCTGCCGACGGCGCAGACGGTCTTCTGGCCATTTTGAATGCGGATCGCCACCACCGAGGGCTCATCCAGCACGATGCCCTTGCCGCGCACATAGATCAGGGTGTTGGCAGTGCCAAGATCGATCGAAAGATCGTTGGAGAACATTCCACGCAGTCGTTTGAACATATTCAGCTGGCAAACCTCGGGATGGGTGGGAGCTCATGCGGTGCACAGCGAAAGCGGTCGGGTTCGAAGGGTGACTGTAAACGCATTCTCGACCGGCTTCCGACAGTGCGGGTCATTGGGGGCAAGGTAAAAATATGATAATTTTACCGCAGTTGCCCCCTGTGGGGCAGGGGCTGGGCAAAGAGTTGCATCATTGGTACAGAGCAGCACGGATTGAAGATGAAACCAGAAGAGATTCAGCGCATCGCCCAGCTCGCCCGGCTCAGGATCGATGCCGATCACCATGCGGAGGTTGGCGTGCGGTTGTCGGCGATTCTCGATCTGGTGCAGCAGATGCATCAGGTCGACACGCAAAACATCGAGCCGCTGGCCCACCCGCTCAATGTCACCCAGCGGCTGCGTGGCGATGAGGTCACCGAAACCGACCAGCGCGAGCGTTTTCAGCAGCTCGCGCCCTTGACCGAGGATGGGCTCTATCTGGTACCCAAGGTGATCGAGTGAGCCGTCTGAACTGCTGCCGTCCGCGTTCCATCACCCCACCAGCACACCCTGCATGCATAATCTGACTCTGATCCAACTGGCGCATGGGCTCGATGCGGGAGAGTTCAGCTCGGTCGAGCTGACACGCCACTTCCTGCAGCGCATCGACAGGCTCGACGGCCACTACAACAGCTTCATCACGCGAACCGCCGAGCAGGCGCTGGATGCAGCGGCCGCGGCCGATGCGCGTCGCGCGCGTGGCGAAGCTGGCCTGGGTGCCGGCCTGCCGTTGGCGCACAAGGACATTTTCTGCACCGATGGGGTGCGCACCACCTGCGGTTCGCGGATGTTGGGCAATTTCGTCTCGCCCTACGATGCCACCGTGGTCGAGCGGTTTCGTGCCGCCGGCTGGGTCTGTCTCGGCAAGACCAACATGGATGAGTTCGCGATGGGCTCCTCCAACGAGACCAGCTATTTTGGTCCGGTGCGCAACCCCTGGGATCGGTCGCGGGTGCCGGGCGGTTCATCCGGTGGTTCGGCCGCGGCGGTGGCGGCGCGGCTGGCGCCCGGCGCCACTGCCAGCGACACCGGCGGCTCGATTCGCCAGCCGGCCGCGCTCTGCGGCATCAGCGGCCTGAAGCCGACCTATGGCCGGGTCTCGCGCTACGGCATGATCGCCTTCGCCTCCAGCCTCGATCAGGGTGGACCGATGGCGCGCTCGGCGGCTGACCTTGCGCTGATGTTGCAGGTGATGGCCGGCTTCGATCCGCGTGATTCGACCAGCATCGACCAGCCGGTGCCCGACTACCTGGGTCAGCTCGACCAGCCGCTGAAGGGGCTGCGCATCGGTTTACCGAAAGAGTATTTCGAAGCGGGACTGAGCGCACCGATGGAGCGGGTGATCCGCGCTGCGATCGAGATCTATCGCGACCTCGGCGCGCAGTTCCGCGAGGTGAGTCTGCCCCACACCGCGCTGTCGGTGCCGGTCTACTATGTCATCGCCCCGGCGGAGTGCTCCGCCAACCTGGCGCGCTACGATGGTGTCCGCTATGGCCACCGCTGCGCCGATCCGGTCGACCTGGAAGATCTCTACACCCGTAGCCGTGCCGAGGGCTTTGGCGCCGAAGTGCAGCGGCGCATCCTCACCGGCACCTACGTGCTCTCCTCCGGCTACTATGACGCTTACTACCTGAAAGCGCAGAAGATCCGCCGGCTGATCCGTGACGACTTCGCCCGTGCTTTCGACGAGGTCGATCTGCTGCTGGGCCCCACTTCGCCCTCACCGGCCTTCAAACTCGGCGAGAAGAGCAGCGACCCGATCACCATGTATCTGGAGGACATCTACACCATCGCCGCCAACCTGGCCGGGTTGCCGGCGTTGTCGATCCCGGCCGGTCTGCTGGATGGCCTGCCGGTCGGTCTGCAACTGATTGGCAACTACTTCGACGAGGGGCGACTGCTGGCGGCGGCACACCGCTTCCAGCAACAGACCGACTGGCACCAGCGTGAACCCCTGTCCTCTTCAACCCTGCAGGCATCATGACCGCTATGGAATGGGAAACCGTCATCGGGCTGGAGATCCATGTCCAGCTCGCGACTCAGAGCAAGATCTTCTCCGGTGCCAGCACCCGCTTCGGCGCCCGCCCGAATGGCCAGGCCTGCGCGGTCGATCTGGCACTGCCGGGGGTGTTGCCGGTGCTGAACGAGGCTGCGGTGCGGCTGGCGGTGCGCTTTGGTCTTGCCATCGGTGCCCAGATCGATCGCCAGTCGATCTTCGCCCGCAAGAACTACTTCTACCCCGATCTGCCGAAGGGTTATCAGATCAGCCAGATGGAGCACCCGATCGTCGGACGTGGTCAGGTGGAGATCACCCTGGCCGATGGTTCGACCCGCACGGTCGGCATCACCCGCGCCCACCTCGAAGAGGATGCCGGCAAATCGCTGCACGAAGATTTTCATGGCATGACCGGCATCGACCTCAACCGCGCCGGCACGCCGCTGCTCGAAATCGTCTCCGAGCCCGACCTGCGTTCGGCCGAGGAGGCCGTTGCCTACCTCAGAACCATCCACACCCTGGTGCGCTGGCTGAAGGTCTCCGACGGCAACATGGCCGAAGGGTCGCTGCGCTGCGATGCCAATGTTTCGGTGCGCCCGCGTGGCCAGCGTGAACTCGGCACCCGCACCGAGATCAAGAACATCAACTCGTTCCGCTTTGTCGAGCGGGCGATTCGCCATGAGGTCGAGCGGCAGATCGAGCTGATCGAAGCCGGCGGACGGGTGGTGCAGGAGACCCGGCTCTACGATTCGGTGCGTGATGAGACCCGGTCGATGCGCAGCAAGGAGGTTGCCACCGACTACCGCTACTTTCCCGAGCCCGATCTGTTGCCGTTGCAGCTGAGCGAAGCCTTCATCGAGGCGGTACGCGGCGAACTGCCCGAACTGCCCGAAGCGCGGTGCGCCCGGTTCATCAGCGCACATCAATTGACGCCCTACGACGCGGGGGTGCTGACCTCCTCCAGAGAGCTGGCCGATTACTACGAGGCGGTGGCAGCGGTCGTCGGCGATTGCAAGCTGGCCGCCAACTGGGTCACCGGCGAGTTGATGGGGCGACTCAACCGCGAGAACCTCGACATCACCGCCAGTCCGGTCACTGCCGAACAGTTGGCAAATCTGTTGCTGCGCATTGCCGATGGCACCATTTCCGGCAGCAGTGGCAAGGGGCTGCTGCAGGCGCTGTGGAGTGGCGAAGGCGATGTCGACGAGCTGATTGCCGAACGCGGACTCAGGCAGATCTCCGACAGCGGTGCGCTCGATGCGCTGGTCACTGCGGTGATCGCAGCCCATCCGGAGCAGGCCGAACAGTTCCGTGCCGGCAAGGAGAAGGTGCTCGGTTTTCTGGTGGGGCAGGTGATGAGAAGTTCGCGCGGCAGCGCCAATCCAACCCAGGTCGGCGATCTGCTGCGGCAGAAATTGGGTGCATGACAGCGATGAACAGTGAGCGCGTGCCCACCCATCCCCAGTTCGTGCTGGGGGTCGACCTCGATGGCGTGGTCGCCGACTTCATCGGCGGGCTGCGGCCCATCGCCGCCGAATGGCTGGGTGTACCACTGGCGTCGCTGAGCGAGGAAGTCAGCTATGGGTTCAACGAATGGCAGCTGGAGTCCGCCGGCGGCTACGACGCGCTGCACCGTTTTGCCGTCAAGCAGCGCGACCTGTTCAAGCGGTTGCCACCGATCAGCGGTGCGCCGGCCGTGCTGCGCCGTCTCTCGGCACAGGATATCCGCATCCGCATCATCACCCATCGCCTCTACATTCCCTGGTTCCATCGTGAAGCCGTGCAGCAGACCATCGACTGGCTCGAACACCACGGCATTCCCTACTGGGATCTCTGCTTCATGCGTGACAAGGCGGCGGTCGGCGCTGACCTCTATCTGGAGGACAATCCCGCCAACATCGCCGCACTGCGCGCCCAGGGTTTTCCCACCATCGTCGTCGTCAACTCCACCAACCACCAGTTGGCACCGCCAGCAGCCCGCAACTGGGATGAGGTGGAGCAGTTGGTGCTGGCAGCCTTCGCCGACTGGCAATCCTCTCGCGCATGACCCCGGACGAGGTGGCAACTTGACCCGGAGACGGTCGATGCGAAGACTCCTGCGTACCCTGCTGCTGACATTGTCGCTGGGCGGCCTGGCACCGGTGCATGCCGATGAGGCCGAGAGCGTCACGCTGGCGATCCAGAACGGCATTGCCTATCTGCCACTGCTGCTGGCCGATGAACAGCATCTGATCGAAGAGGAGGCGGCCCGGCTGGGTCTGCCCAACCTCAAGGTCAAGCTGCTCAATCTCGGCTCCGCGGGCATGATCCGCGATGCACTGATTGCCGGGCAGGTCGATTTCGGCGCAGTGGGTCCACCCACGCTGGTCAACATGCATGACAAGACCCGAGGTGACATCAAACTGGTCTCGGTCATCGTCAGCCTGCCGATGACGCTCAACACCACCAACGACCGCGTCAAATCGATCTGCCAGTTCGATACCGGTGACAAGATCGCGCTGCCCACCATCAAGATCTCGGTGCAGGCGGTGACACTGCAGATGGCGGCCAAGGCGCAGTGTGGCGATCCGTTTCTGCTCGATCGTCTGACCGTATCGATGGCCCATCCCGACGGCATGAACGCACTGCTGTCCGGTGTGGTCTCGGCTCACTTCACTTCGCCGCCCTTTGCGCAGGCCGAGATCGAGCGCGGCCAAGGCAAGGTCAGACCGCTGCTCGACTCCTACAGCATTCTGGGTGACAAGAGCACCTTCATCGTGCTGGTGGGGTCCGAGCGCTTCCGCGCGCGCAATCCCAACCTCCATGCCGCCGTGCGCAGTGCCATCCAGCGTGCGAAGGCGCGCATCGCACAGGACGGGACCGCCGCCGCCCAACTCTACCTGCGCCGCGAAAACAGCCGTGAAACCCTCGATGAGGTGCTGAAGCAGCTCGATTCGACCGACCTCGAGTTTGGCGAAGTGCCGCGTGGCATCGGTCACTATGCCCGCTTCATGCATGAGGTTGGCAGTGTCAAGGGCCGCTATGACTGGAAGGCGCTGAGCATGCCCGAACTGCACGATCAGCCGGGCAGCTGAGGGGCGGCCATGAGCGCGCCGCTGCTGACAGTGCGTGATCTGACCCTCGTGTATGGGGCTGGAAACAATGCGATGCCGGTGCTGCATCGGGTCAGCTTCGACATCCGGCGTGGCGACCGCTTCATCATCCTCGGCCGTTCCGGCTGTGGAAAATCGACCTTGCTCAAGGCGATTGCCGGTTTTTTGCGCCCCAGATCGGGGCAGATCGAGCTCGATGGCAAGTCGGTCACCGCGCCCGGCATCGACCGCATGGTGGTCTGGCAGGATGCCAACCAGTTGCTGCCGTGGAAGCGGGTGCTGGACAATGTCGCCTACCCGCTGCTGCGCAACGGTGTGGCCAAGGGCGAGGCCCGCGAGCGGGCCAGGGCCTTTCTGGACAAGGTCGACCTGAGCCGTGCGCTCGACCTCTATCCGCATCAGCTCTCCGGCGGCATGAAGATGCGGGTCGCCATTGCCCGCGCGCTGGCGGTCGAGCCGGTCATGCTGCTGCTCGATGAGCCCTTCTCGGCGCTCGATGCGCTGACCCGCAGCCGCCTGCAGGATGAACTGCTGCAACTGCAACGGCAGACCGGCACCACGCTGCTGTTCGTCACCCACGACATTCCCGAGGCGGTCAAGCTGGGCAGCGCCATCTTGGTGCTCTCACCCCACCCCGGGCAGATCAAGGCGCTGCTCGACCCCGGCAGAGTTTCATCTCAGGAGTTGACCCAGACCATCTCCCGGCTGATCCATGCCGACAGCGGTGATCTGGAACAGGAGTCCAACTGATGAATTCGGCTCCACGCCCGCACTACATCGTCGAGCAGCAGAGTCAGCCCGTCGGGCTCGAGGCCATAACCCGGAGCGCCTGGCACTGGCTGTTCGATCGCCCACTGGTTCGACAGCTTGGAGTGGTGATTCTGCTCTGCCTGCTGTGGGAGGTCACCGCCCGCCAGGCGAATGCGCCGCTGCTGCTCCCCACCCTCGGCGACACCCTCGTGGCCCTGCGCGATGCGATGGTGGCTCCGCAAGGCGATCTTCTGGCCCATCTGTGGGAGTCGCTGCGGGCGCTTTGCACCGGTTTTGCAGTCGGCAGCGTGATCGCCACGCTGCTGGTGATCCTGGCGATCAATCTGCGTTTCGGCGAAACCTTGCTCGGCACCATCACCTCCGGTTTTGCGCCGCTGCCGGCAGTGGCGATCTTTCCGCTGGCGCTGATGTGGTTCGGCATCTCCTGGTCATCGATCGTCTTCATCACCTCCTGGGCAACCCTGTTTCCGGTGGCGGTGGCGATGTTTCAGGGGTTTCGCAGTGTGCCTGACACCTTGCGGCAGGTCGGACTCAACATCGGGCTGCATGGGCTGGGTTATACCCTGCGCATTCTGGTGCCCGCCTCACTGCCCTCGATCATGACCGGCATCCGTGGCGGTGTGGCCAATGCCTTCCGTGCCCTGATCGCGATCGAGATGGTGCTGGGCGCGGTCTCCGGCAATGGCGGGTTGGGCTGGTTCGTCATGACTGCGAAACAGAATCTGGAGATGCCCACCGTCTATGCCGGAATCCTCGCCATCATGCTCATCGGCTTGCTGTTCGAAGGGCTCTTTTCCATTCTGGAGCAATGCACCATTCGTCGCTGGGGCATGGTGCACTGAGCCTGCCGTGCTGCGGATTGTCATGAAAAAATAGCCGAAGAGGGTTGCAAGGTCTGTCAATCATCCATATAATTTGGCGTCATGGACAATCCGCGACTTTGAATCATGAAGAGAAGACCGCCCAGTCAGCGATAGACCCTCGTTCTCATGCCGCGATCAATGGTCGTGGAGGCTCTGTGTTCCCACCTGATCAGTTCAGGTTCCGGCCCTCTCGTCACCTCGACAGCATCGCCAGCGAAGTGGATCAAAATCCTGTCAAGTCGGTCTTTCAGGCGCATTCAACCTGCGGAATCTGTTCCAAAAGAATTGGCCATGACCGGCCAATTGCCATGATCCGGTAAGTGCGCTCGACCGGATGGTGGTGTACTTGAAGCTCAAACGCACGTTTTTTTGATGAGAATTTTGCATGAATATCTACGTTGGAAACCTCCCTTATAAATTCAGCAGCGATCAGTTGCGTGAACTGTTTGCTGAATTTGGTGAGGTGCGGTCCGCAAATGTGATCATTGACCGGGCCACGAACCAGTCGAAAGGCTTTGGTTTCGTGGAGATGGCTGATAAAGGCCAAGCCGAAACCGCCATCAAGTCGCTCAATGATCGTCCGATCGAAGGCCGCAACCTGCGCGTCAACGAAGCCCGTCCGCGTGAAAACGGCGGTGGCGGCTTTGGCGGGGGCGCGGGCGCTGGCCGTCCACCCCGTCGGGACCGTTTCTGAGCATACCCGTCCTGCTTCGCCGTCGGCAGGGTTCGATGGTGAAGCAGATCAGTTCAGTCCGCAGGGCACTTTAAGCTCAAAGGAGCCCTGCGGCTGCTGACGAGGTCTGACGTGGCCCAATTTCGGGCAGACATCTTTTTTGAGTGCGAATTTCGGCTCGAATTCGGTGTCATCCATTCGTGCGCTTCATGTGCTGCGTCACCCAGTGCAGATCAGCCTTGTGCTGTCTGTTGCTGCCTGAATCTTGCGCAAGAATAAGAAAAAGCCCCTCCATCAGGGCGCTGTGACTGGTGCACTGCCCAGATGTTCGATGAACAGACGGTCGATCTTGCCGTCCAGCCGCATCTGCTCGAGCCAAGTGTCGATATAGGCCTTCAGGATTGGATCACGTGGCAGCAGGATGCCCTTGGCGCTCTTGTTTAGGGTGCTGCCCGGCATGGTGGGACAGAGTTCCGGGTGTTTGCGACTTTGCAGTGTGACCTCGATGTCATCGGTGATCATCACGTCCGCCCGCCCCTGAATGATCTCATCGAAGATGGTGTTGTTGTCGGGGTGGCGGATCAGGGTGGCCCGTTTCAGGTTGGTTTCGGCAAACTGCTGGTTGGTGCCACCCGGGTTGACGATCACCTCGATGCCCGGTTGATCGATCCTTTCAAGGCTTGAGAAGCGTTCGCGCTCAGAACAGCGGGCGATCGGCGTCTTGCCGCCGAGGTGGTAGCGCTGCGAAAAGAGCCCGATCTGCTGCCGCGCCAGCGTGATGCTGACACCGCTCATCGCAAGGTCATAGCGGTTTGCCAGCAGATCGCTGCTCAATTGTGGCCAGGAAGTGCGTACAAATCGCGCCTCTACCCCCCCCAGGCTTTTGGCCAGCTCCCGTGCCAGCTCGATGTCGATGCCGGCAAAGCCATTGTCCGCCTGGCGCCATTCGCTGAACGGTGGATAGTCGCCGGTGGTGCCGATCCGCAGATAACCACGCGCAATGATTTGATCGAGCCGGCTGTAGGCCGTGGCGGCGCTGGTTGCTCTGACCGCCAGCAGCGGGGTGAGAAGCGCCTGTCGGTCGGTGTCGCTCAGCAGTTCGGCATCGACCTGCCGATTGAACTGCGCCTGGTGTGCCGCGTAGAGATCAACTTCGATCAATGTCGGCAGAGCAGCCTTCAGAGCGACCAAC
The DNA here is from genome assembly GCA_024234215.1 of Pseudomonadales bacterium. NCBI lineage: Bacteria > Pseudomonadati > Pseudomonadota > Gammaproteobacteria > Pseudomonadales > Pseudomonadales bacterium. Next base: position 315,865 of record JACKOQ010000002.1, on the reverse strand, counting down.
ATCCGGCTGTTGATTTGATCCAGTCGTGGCCGAATCTCCTTGGCCAGATCGACCACCTCCAATCCCTGAGGAGGCTGCTGCTGCCACCGCTGCAACCAACCGTGCTGAAGCTGTTTACCTGCCTCCATCTGCGCCTGGAAAAAGGCTTGGGTGGTGGTCGGGTCGAGGTCGAGCTGTCCGGCATCGCTGGCAACCCGATCGATGATCGCCTGCTCGCGCTTGAGATCCTCGACTGGAAGCTGATGGGCCCGCTTGTAGAGTGCAACGGCTTTCATCAGTTCCAGCCGCTCATCGACCAGCCCATAGAGTGCACGCAGCGGCGGTTCCGCTGCGTGCAGTGACGCGCAGCAGAGCAGGCCAAGGAGTGCGGCCTGCAGCAGCCATCTGAACGGCCGGCAGGCAGTTGCCGGGAGCGCGCCGGACAAGGCGTTCAACCGGCGTTGGCGCTGCGCGGGGTGGCCTGCGCGTCCCAATCGGTCAGGACGCCGCGCACGGTCTCGATGAAGGCCAGCGGTTCATCGAGAAAGACGTGGTGCTGCGCGCGCGGCACCGCGATGAAAGGCACCTCGGGACCGTAGAGCTGCTGCATCCAGGCAGTTGCCTTGGAGTTGAAGAAGATGCTTTCGGCGCCATGGATCACCACCCGTTTGCAGCGCAGCCGGGGAATGTCCTCGACCAGTTCGCGGTAGTCCATCTTGGTGTTGAATTCGTGGTCGAACTTCCACATCACGCCACCTTCGACCGGCATCAGCGAATGACGGGCAATGTGGTCGATGATGTAGTGATTGGCACAGGGCTGTTCGGGCAGCAGACGGAAGCGGCTAAGTGCGGTCTCGATGTCGGGATAGGTCTTTTTCGGCCGGAATGGCGTGCTGGTTTCGTCTCGTTTCTCAAAGGTCTCGGGTGACATCACCACAGTGTCGACGATCATGATGCCTTTCAGGCGATCGGGATAGAGAAAGCCGGTCTTGATGGTGCCGAAGCCGCCGAAGCTGTGGGCGACAATGACGGCATCATTGCCAAAGCCGGCCGCTTCGCAGACCGAGATCAGTTCACGGGCATAGGTGGCAGGGGGGTACGCCTCGCGGTGCCCGCTGTCGCCCATGCCGCTGATGTCGATGGCGGCGACAGAGTGGGTGTCACGAAAGAACGGGGCAATGAAGCTCCACCAGTGGGCATGTGCGCCACCCCCATGGACGAACAACAGGCCTGGCTTTTGGGCCCGTTCCGGGTCGACCCAGTGCAGGTAGTGGATCCGGCACCCCTCGACCTCGATGAAGTGGTCTTCGTAGGGGGCGGCAACTGCATTGCTGAACCAGGCGGGGGGTGAGGTGATGGTTCCTGACATGACGGCTCCGTGACGGGACGAATGACTGCTTGGACACGCGTTTTAAACGGCCGATTATACAGGAGCCTTAGCATTTTCCGTGCCTTGCCACCTAGCGGACAGCCGCCTCGGCAGTCGGGTCAGGCCGATGGCATCTCCCCCGCCAGCGTGGCCAGCAGAGCTTCGATTTCCAGCAGCCGTTGCTGGGCATCGGGGTTGGCCTGCTGCCAGCTGAATTTGAGGGTGGTGGCACCACGCAGCTGATGACGGGCCGGGTCGCGCTGCACCAGGCGCACCAGGGTTAGCGGGTCGATCGGGGTTTTGACATCGAATTCGAGGCTGCCGCCACTGCCACCGGCTTCGAGTCGGATGATACCCAGCGCCGTGCAGCGCAGCTTGAGCGCGCTGATGGCGAACAGGTTCCTGATCTGCATCGGCAGCAGGCCGAAGCGGTCGATCATCTCCACCTGCAATTCGCGCAGTGCCGCATCGGAGCGGCAACTGGCGATGCGCTTGTAGAGCACCAGCCGGCCATGCACGTCGGGCAGGTACTCCTCGGGAATCAGTGCTGGCACCCCGCGCAGGTTGACATCCAGCCCGCTGGCCAATGGCTGTTCCGGATCATAGACCTTGCCTTCGCGCAGGGTGGCGACGGCGCGTTCGAGCATCTCCATGTAGAGGGTGAAGCCGATCTCGCCGATGTGTCCGCTCTGATCTTCGCCCAGCAGCTCGCCGGCGCCGCGAATCTCCAGATCGTGGCTGGCCAGCATGAAGCCGGCCCCCAGGGTGTCGGCCTCCTGAATCGCCGCCAGCCGTTTGGTGGCATCGGGGGTCAGGGCCTCACGATCGGGCACCAGCAGGTAGGCGTAGGCCTGATGGTGGGAACGGCCGACCCGGCCACGCAGCTGGTGCAGCTGTGCCAGGCCGAACCGGTCGGCCCGCTCGATCAGGATGGTGTTGGCATTGGGAATGTCGATGCCGGTTTCGATGATGGTGCTGCAGACCAGCACGTTGAAGCGACGGTGCTGGAAATCGGCCATCGCCTGCTCCAGCTCGCGCTCGCTCATCTGTCCATGGGCAATGATGACCCTGGCCTGCGGCACCAACTCCTGCAGCTCGCGTGCTGCCTTGTCGATGCTCTTGACTTCGTTGTGCAGATAGAAGAGCTGGCCACCACGCTGAATCTCGCGGGTCACCGCCTCGCGGATGATGCTGGCCGACTTGCGGCAGACGAAGGTCTTGACCGACAGCCGCCGTGCCGGCGCGGTGGTGATGATCGAGATGTCGCGCATCCCCGACATGGCCATGTTCAGGGTGCGAGGAATCGGTGTGGCGGTCATCGTGAGGATGTCGACCTCGGCGCGCAATGCCTTCAGCCGCTCCTTGTGCCGCACGCCGAAGCGGTGCTCCTCGTCGATGATGATCAGCCCCAGCTGTTTGAACTTCACCTCGGGCTGCAGCAACTTGTGCGTGCCGATGATGATGTCGACCCGGCCATCGGCCATCCCGGCGAGTGCGGCCTGCTGTTCGCGCGCGGTGCGAAAGCGTGACAGCAGCTCGATCCGTATCGGCCAGTCGACGAAGCGGTCGCGGAAACTTTCGAAGTGCTGTTGGGCCAGCAGGGTGGTTGGCACCAGAATGGCGACCTGCCGGTGGTTGGCCAGCGCGATGAAGGCAGCCCGCATGGCCACCTCGGTCTTGCCGAAACCGACATCGCCACAGATCAGCCGGTCCATCGGCTTGGCAGCCAGCATGTCGGCGATGACGGCATCGATCGCCCGCTGCTGGTCCGGGGTCTCTTCAAACGGGAAGTCGGCACAGAAGCGACGATAATCTTCGTCGTCGAGCCGACAGGCATGGCCGGCACGGGCGGCACGGCGGGCATGGATGTCGAGCAGTTCGGCGGCGACGTCGCGAATCTTCTCGGCCGCCTTGCGTTTGGCCTTGCCCCACTGATCACTGCCGAGCCGGTGCAGCGGCAGGTGGGCATCATCGGCGCCGCTGTAGCGCGAGATCAGTTGCAGCGAGGCCACCGGTACATAGAGCTTGTCACCGCCGGCATACTCCAGCATCAGAAATTCGCTGACCTGGTTGTCGACGCTCAATGTGACCAGTCCCTGATAGCGCCCCACACCATGGTCGATGTGCACCACCGCCGCGCCGGTGCTCAGCTCGGCCAGGTTCTTGAAGATCCAGTCGCTCTGGTCGCTCTCGCGGCCCTTTTTTCTGCGCTGTACCAACTGGCGGCCAAAAAGTTCTGCCTCGGTCACCAGCGCGATGCCCTGCTCCTTCAGCCAGAGGCCGCGCTCGATCGGCGCCACGGTGATGGCACAGGGGGCTTCGCCGGTGACGAACGCCTCCCAGCCGGCACTCGGTGCCGGGCGCAGCGCAGCCTTTTTCAGCAGTTCGGTCAGCGCCTCGGCACGGCCCGGCGATTCGGCGACGAAGAGCAGCCGACTGACGTCGTTGTGCAGGAACGTCTGTACCTTGGTCAGTGGGTGTTTGGCCTTGGCATCGATCGTGAGGTCGGGCAGCGCCGGGCCATCGTGCTGGATCTCCGCTTTTCCGGAGCCGAGCGCGGTGCCGTGCAGTTGCAGTTGCGGGAATTGGTTCAGCCGTTCAGTCAGCACATCGGGTGGCAGAAACAGCTCGGCAGGCGGCAGCAGTGGCTTCTCGCGGTCATGGCGCAGCTCGTCGTAACGGTTGCCGACCTGTTGCCAGAACTGCTGGGCGGCGCGGATCGGTTCGCCGATGGTGACCACCAGGCTCAAGGTCGCCAGATAGTCGAACAGGGTCGCGCTCTCATCGAAGAACAGCGGTAGATAGTATTCTACGCCGGGTGGCGCGATCCCCTGGTTGATGTCGCCGAAGATCGGCGACTCCTTGGGGGTGACATCGAAAAATTCATACCAGCGGCGGCGAAAGGTGGCGATGCCGGCGCCGTCGAGTGGAAATTCGCGTGCCGGCAGCAGCTCCACCCGGTCGACCCTGGCGGTGGTGCGTTGGCTTTCGGCATCGAAGGTGCGCAGTGATTCGATCTCGTCATCCAGCAGTTCGATGCGGTAGGGGCTGCTGCTGCCCATCGGATAGAGGTCGAAGATCGCACCGCGCACGGCGAACTCGCCATGCTCGTAGACATTCTCCACCGCCCGGTAACCGGCGGCGTCGAGCTGCTGGCGCATCCGCTCGATCGAGAAGGTCTGCCCGGTGTGCAGTTGCAGATGGTGGCCCTGCAGGAAGTGGGTGGGTGGCAGCCGCTGCATCAGGGTGGGCAGCGCGATGACCAGCACGCCTCGTCTGATCTGTGGCAACTGGTAGAGCAGTGACAGACGCTGGGAGATGATCTCCTGATGCGGCGAGAAGTTGTCGTAGGGGAGGGTCTCCCGGTCGGGAAAGGTCAGCACTGGCACCTGCGGCTGGGCGGCGAGTAAGAAGCGCAGTTCGGCCTCGATGCGCATCGCCTCGTCACTGTCGATGGTGACCACCAGAATGAGCCGTTCATGCGCGGCGGCCAGCTGGGCGATCAGCAGACTCGGCAGCGCGCCCGGCAATGGGGCGATCGCCAGCCGTTCGGCTGCCCGGGTGGGCAGCCTGTCGAGCAGAGCAGCAAAAGGTGTCATCTTGGTCAGAGCAGGCAGGAGGGAGCGGGCGGATGGGTCACAGGCCCAGTCGCCGCCACCGTGGGGGGCGCGGCGGCAGGCCTTGGCTGGCGGCGATTATCCGCCTTTATCGTTCGCGGGCCAAGGCGGACGCGCGTGAAGCAGTGGCCGGGCAGCAGTGGATTGCCGGGCGAGGGGCCGCGCAGGGCAGCTGTGCCGGTTGCCCTGCCATCCTGCGCGGGGCGTGTCACTCCTCGTCGGGGGTGACCTCGGCCAGAATCTGCCGAATCTTCACCTGGGCCCGCTCGCTGACCGAGACTGCGGCGACCACGCCGTCGACGTCGCTGCGCAGTTGATGCTCCATCTTCATCGCATCGAGCACCACCACGATGTCGCCCTTGGCAACCCGGTCACCCGGTTTGACGTTGACGGCGATCACCGTGCCATCGAGCGGCGCAGCGATCTTGCCGCTGCCGGCCAGATCGGCCTCTTCGGGTTCCTTGAGCGTGCGATCGATCAGTTTGAGGTTGCCGTGTGCGGTGTCGAGGTAGATCTCCCGGTCGCGGATGAAGTAGTGCAGGCGGTTGAGCACACCATTCAGCTGATAGTGGCAGCGCTCGCCGTCGAGCGTGATCCGGTCGATGGCGAGTGACTCGCCGCTGGCCGTCGACACCGTGAAGCTGAGCTGGTTTTCGAGGTTGCCGGCGACCTTCAGCGACACTTCGAGCGTCTCTTCCCCCAGCTCGAAGCGGTAGCGGTTCAGTTGCCGCTGCGCATTGCGCCAGCCTGCCAGTCCGGGGCGGTGGGCGATCTTCGCCCCCTGCTGCAGGTAGCGGATGGCCGCAGCCAGTCCCAGTTCGAGGGCGCCGGGCTTGAAGGGGTGCAGGCTCGGCTCATCGCCCAGATGCTGGTCGATGAAGGCGGTGGTGGCTTCGCCGGCGGCAAAGGCCGGGTGGCGCAGGATGCTGGTCAAAAACGCCTTGTTGCTGTTGAGACCGAGCAGCACGGTGTCTTCGACACCGGTGATCAGCCGGCGACGTGCATCGTCGCGGGTCTGGCCATAGGTGATCACCTTGGCCACCATCGGATCGTAGAAGGGGCTGATCTCATAGCCGGTGACCATGCCGTGGTCGATGCGCAGGCCCGGCCGTTCGGGCGCCTTCCACATCAGCACCGGGCCGGTTTGCGGCATGAAGTTGAGCGCCGGCTCCTCGGCATAGAGCCGCACCTCGATGGCATGGCCGGTGAGCGTGACCTGCTCCTGGCTCATCGGCAGTTTTTCGCCAGCCGCCACCCGAATCTGCCACTCGACCAGATCGGTGCCGGTGACCAGTTCGGTGACCGGATGTTCGACCTGCAGGCGGGTGTTCATCTCCAGAAAATAGAAGCTGTGGTGCTTGTCGACCAGGAATTCGACGGTGCCGGCGCCGACATAGTTGCAGGATCGGGCGGCCGCGACGGCAGCCTCGCCCATTTTGGCGCGCAGCTCGGGCACCATGAAGGGCGACGGGCTCTCCTCGACCACCTTCTGGTGACGGCGCTGCACCGAGCAGTCCCGCTCGCCCAGGTGAATCACATTGCCGTGCTGGTCGGCGAAGACCTGAATCTCGATGTGACGCGGTTCGATGATCGCCCGCTCCAGAATCAGTTCGCCGCTGCCGAAGGCGTTCTCGGCCTCGGAGCGGGCCGAGCGGATCTGCTCGGCCAGTTGGGCCTCTTCGAACACCAGCCGCATGCCACGGCCGCCGCCACCGGCCGACGCCTTGACCATCAGTGGAAAGCCGACCCGCCTGGCTTCGCGGATCAGTGTCTCATCGCTCTGATCGGCGCCTTCATAGCCGGGGATGGTCGGTACGCCGGCGGCCTGCATCGCGATCTTGGAGAGGCGCTTGCTGCCCATCAATTCAACCGCCGGCGCCGGTGGACCGATGAAGACGATGCCGGCAGCCTCGCAGGCGGCGGCGAAGGCCATATTCTCGGAGAGAAAGCCGTAGCCGGGATGCACTGCGTCGGCGCCGGAACGTCTGCAGGCATCGATGATCCGTTCGATCGACAGGTAGGATTGCCCGACCGGCGAAGGGCCGATCAGCACGGCCTGGTCGGCCTCGCGGACGTGGCGGGCGCCGGCATCGGCCTCGCTGTAGACCGCGACCGTGCGATAGCCGAGCGATTTTGCGGTGCGGATGACCCGGGCGGCGATCTCGCCGCGGTTGGCAATCAAGATTTTTGAAAACATCAGTTAACTCCAGACCCGTGGCTGACGGGCGCCTTGCGGCGCCGCTTTTTATCCTTAATCGTCTTGGTGTTACATCCGGCCAACGCCAAAGGTGTTGGGCTGCAGCTTGCGGTGGTCGGCCTCCCAACACAGATCGAGCAGAAAGCCGATCAGCTTGCGGGTATCGCGTGGATCGATGATGCCATCGTCCCACAGCCGGGCCGAGCCGTAGATGGTGCCGGCGGCGATGTCGAGCGCATCCTTGGTCTCTTTTTCGAGCTTGGCGATCATCTGCTCGCTCTTCTCGTCGACCGGCACGCCCATGCGGACAAACTTGGCTTCGGAGATGATGCGCATCACCATGCCGGCCTGGGTGCCGCCCATCACCGCTGTGTGGGCCACCGGCCAGGCGAAGATGAAGCGGGGGTCGAGCCCGCGTCCGCACATGGCGTAGTTGCCGGCACCGTAGGAGGAGCCGACCACGATGGTGATCTTGGGCACACGGGTGTTGGCCACCGCCTGCAGCATCTTCGAGCCATGCTTGATGATGCCGTTCTGCTCATACTCGGTGCCGACGTTGAAACCGGTGGTGTTCTGGAAGAACAGGATCGGAATCTGTCCCTGGTCGCACAGCTGGATGAACTGCGCCGCCTTGGCCGAGCCGGTGTGGGTGATCGGGCCGTTGTTGCCGATGAAGCCGCAGCGCCAGCCTTCGATCGAGAGGTGGCCGCAGACGGTGTGTGGATCCCACAGTCCCTTGAACTCCAGGAAGTCTGAGCCATCGGCGATGCGGGCGATGATCTCGCGCACGTCATAGGGGACGCGGGGATCCTTCGGCACGATGCCGAGCAGCTCTTCGTTCGGGTAGAGCGGCTCGCTGTATTTCAGTTGTGGCCGTGGTGGCAGTTGCTCGTTCCAGGGGATGCGGGCGAACACCTCACGCGCCAGTCGCACGCCGTCGGCGTCATCCTCGGCCAGGTACTCGGCGCAGCCGGAGACGCTGCAATGCATCTCGGCACCACCCAGCTCTTCGTCGGTGGCGACCTCACCGGTGGCCGCCTTCAGCAGCGGCGGGCCGGCCAGGAACATCTTCGCCTGCTCCTTGACCATGATGATGTAGTCGGAGAGGCCAGGCTGGTAGGCGCCGCCGGCGGTGGCATTGCCATGCACCACGGTCACCTGCGGAATGCCCTTGGCCGACATCCGGCTCTGGTTGCAGAAACCGCGACCGCCATCGACGAAGACGTCGGCAGCCTGGGTCAGACGTGCGCCACCGCTCTCGGTCAGCGAGATCAGCGGCAGGTTGTTGACCATCACGATCTCCTGCATCCGGAAGCTCTTCTTGCCGGTGGCCGGACCGCCGGTGCCGCCCTTGTAGGCCGAGTTGGAGACGCTGATCATGCAGCGGATGCCTTCGACATAACCGATGCCGATGATGTTGCCGCCGCCACCGCCATCGGGATCTTCCGGATCCATCTGGTAGCCGGCCAGCGTGGAGAGTTCGAGGAAGGGCGAGCCTTCATCGAGCAGCATCTCGATCCGCTCGCGCGGCATCAACTGGCCCCGCTCGCGGAATTTCTTCTCGGCCTTGTTGGCCTGCTCGATCATCTTGCGCTCGATGGCACGAAACGCTTCGATCTGCTCGAGCATGAACTCGGCGTTCTCTTTGAAGGTGCTGCTGTTGGAGTCGATCTTGGTGCGAATGACGGGCATGACTGCTTCCTTGGTACCTGCAAAATCTCGTGATGGGTTTTCGATCGAGTGGCCGTGCGGACGGGGGGATTCAGCAACCTTTCCAGACCGGTTTGCGCTTTTCGAGAAAGGCGGTGATGCCCTCCTTGGCATCCGCGGTCTTCAGGCTCTTGTCGAGCATCTCCTTTAGGAAGGGAATGGCTTCATCGAAGGCCATCAGCTCCTGGCGATAGAAGGCTTCGAGGCCAAGGCGCATGGCGGCTGGCGAGAGATCGGCCAGCTCCTGGGCCAGTTCAGCCACCCGGGCATCGAGCTGCGCGGCCGGCACCACCTCGGTCGCCAGGCCATGCTGCTGCGCCGTTCTGGCATCCATCTTGTAGCCGCGCATGATGAAGTCGAGGCCGATTCGCCGCGGCATCACCCGGAACAGCCCGGCCATCACCATGAACGGCCAGATGCCGCGCTTGATCTCCGGCGCGCTGAAGAAGATGTGGTCGGCGGCGACGACATGGGTTGCGTTGCAGATGATCAGCAGACCGCCGGCCAGCACTGGCCCCTGCGCCTTGACGATGACGGGCTTGCAGAGGTCACGCAGCAGCGAGGCCAGCTCGCGGCCATCGTCGATCTTGGGCACGGTGCTCTGGCTCTGCTGCGCAGCGCCGCCGCCCATCGTGCCGAGGTCGCCGCCGGCGCAGAAGGTGTCGCCATTGGCGGCCAGGACCACCACGCGGATGTCGCGCTCCTGCTCCGCCACCCGCAGGGCGTAGGTGAGTTCTGTGCCCAGGGTCGGGCTGATCGAATTCTTCTTTTCGGGACGGTTGAGGGTGATGGTCATGATGTGATCGCTGACGCTGACGATCACGCACTCGAACACCAGCCCATCGAGTGTGAGTGTGGCCATGGAACTGCTCCTTGATTGTTATTCTGTGCCAGCGTGGATCGGCCACGCCGGCATTTCCATCTGCTTCAGCACACCCGCGGGATTGACAGCGGAATCTCGACCACCTTGGCGCGCAGATATTCGCCCAGGGTCTTGGCCTGCGGATCCATGCGGGTCGAGGAGGAGACCCCATCCTGCAGGATGTCGTGGATGTAGAAGTTCAGCGCGAACAGGTTGGGGAACTCGTAGCGCTCGATCTCGAACGGACGCACGTCGACCATGATCTCCTTGAGCCGCTCCACGGTGAGGAAGTCGCGCAAGAAGGCGTAGGACTCGGGCGTCGTGCCCCAGATGCCGACGTTGGCCGACCCGCCCTTGTCGCCGGAGCGGGCTGCGTAGATCCGTCCCAGCGCAGTGGGCGCGGTGGGACCGGTCGGCACCGGCGGAATCGGAAAGCCCGGCTTGGTGACCACTGCCTGGGGCAGACCGAGCTGCTGCGTCGGCGCGACGCTCTTCTGCTGGCCGTCGAAGGTCACCGTTTCACTGATGAACTCACTGCTGACCAGGGCTGGCCAGTACTTGATCAGTGCCTGCCCTTCGCCGGCACTCTCGATGGTCGAGAAACCAGGCACGTTGGCCAGGCCCATCTCGATCATCTTCGGTGTCAGATAGGGGCCGACCAGCTTCTGGTTCTGCGACACCAGATTGATGCGGAACAGCGAGAAGGCCTCTTCGTTGGTTGGCGGATTCTCTTTCTGGGTCGGGATGAACTGGGTCTCGATCTTGTCGAACTGCTCGCGTCCGCCCAGCATGGTCAGGTAGGCGTCGAGGAAGGTGTTGGCCTTCTTCTCGGCATCCAGGCCATAGATGGCGCAGGTCATCTTGTTTTTGTAGCCCCCCATCGTGTTGATGCAGACTTTGTGCGAGGGGGGGGGGTTCGAGCCTTTGACGCCGGAGACGAAGACCCGGTCACGGCCGCGCTGCTCGATGCGCAGGGTGTCGAAGTGGGCGGTGACATCGGGGTTGAGGTACTGGGTGCCGCGAATCTCGTACATGATCTGCGCCGTGACCGTCCCCACGGTGACCGCGCCGCCGGTGTCGGGGTGCTTGGAGATGGTGAAGGAGCCATCGGGGTAGATCTCGGCCCAGGGATAGCCGACATTGACGAAGCTGGGAATCTCATGGAAGAACGAGTAGTTGCCGCCGGTGGCCTGACAGCCGCACTCGATTACATGGCCTGCCGCCAGCGCACCGGCCAGGCGGTCCCAGTCGTCGCGCTTCCAGCCGAACTTCCAGGCCGCGGGGGCCATCACCACCGCCGCATCGGTCACCCGTGGGGCAATGACGATGTCGGCCCCCTGATTGAGCGCATCGACCATGCCCCAGCAGCCGAGATAGGCGTTGGCGGTCACCGGTGGAAAGGTGCTCTCGGCCAGCGGCATCCCCTTGTCCATGTTGATGAGCTGCTCACCCTTCTGTTGCAGCTCGCCGATGCGTGGCAGCAGGTCATCGCCTTCGATGTAGGCCACCTTCACCTTGAGACCGAGCTGGTCGGCCAGGGCCTGGGTCGCTTCGGCGCAGCCCCTGGGGTTGAGACCGCCGGCATTGGTGACCACCTTGATGCCGCGGTCGATGCAGGTGCCCATCACCTGCTCCATCTGCTTCAGATGGGTGTTGACCCAGCCGCGAGAGCCATCCTTCAGGCGCTGTCGGTAGAGGATCACCATGGTCAGCTCGGCCAGGTAATCGCCGGTCAGCACATCGATGGGACCGCCCATCACCAGATCCCTGGCGGCAGAAACCTTGTCGCCATAGAAGCCGCTGCAGTTGCCGATGATGATTTTGTCGTTGGGGGAACCCGCCATGGTTGCTGCTCCTTAATGGCCTGTCGTTATTTTCTGTCTGAGGCCGGCCGACGGCTGTTTTGTCGCCAGCCCCGAAATCGCCAGCAAGGGTATACGCAGAGGCAGTCGGCTGACAAGACTGCCCCCGATTTTGACGGGGTCAATCGACCGCTTCACCGTGGGCCTGGCGGTCGGCATGGTAGGAGGAGCGCACCAGCGGCGCGCTGGCCACCTGGCTGAAGCCAAGGCCGCGGGCGATCTCCCCCAGCTCGCTGAATTCGTCCGGAGTGACGAAGCGGCTGACCGGCAGGTGGTGCCGGCTGGGTTGCAGGTACTGGCCGAGCGTCAGCATGTCGACCCCATGGGCACGCAGGTCGTGCATCACTTCGATCAGTTCGTCGCGCGCCTCGCCCAGCCCCAGCATCAGCCCCGATTTGGTCGGAACTGCCGGCTGACGTGCCTTGAATGTTTGCAGCAGTTGCAGTGAGCCCAGGTAGTCGGCACCGGGACGGACCGACGGGTAGAGCCGGGGGACGGTTTCGAGGTTGTGGTTGAAGATGTCGGGCGGTGCGCTCAGCAGCGCATCGAGCGCTGGCGCGATGCGGCCGCGAAAGTCGGGCACCAGAATCTCGATCTCGATGCCGGGGCTCCGTTGGCGCAGCGCGGCGATGCAGGCGGCGAAGTGGCCGCCGCCGCCATCGCGCAGGTCATCGCGGTCGACCGAGGTGATCACCACATAGCGCAGCTTCAGTTCGGCCACCGCGGCGGCCAGTTGCGCCGGTTCGTCGACATCGAGCGGCTGGGGTCGGCCGTGGGCGACGTCGCAGAAGGGGCAGCGGCGGGTGCAGATGTCGCCCATGATCATGAAGGTGGCGGTGCCGCCGCCGAAACACTCCGGCAGGTTCGGGCAGGCCGCCTCCTCGCAGACGGTGCTGAGGCGATGCTGCCGCAGAATCGTGCGGATGCGCTGCACCTCGCCAGAGCTGGGCAGGCGCACCCGGATCCAGGCGGGCTTGCGCGGCAGGGTGTCGGTGGGGATCACCTTGACCGGGATGCGGGCGACCTTCTCTTCGCCGCGCAGTTTGATGCCGGCGGCGGCAGGGACTCCCAGCGGCCGGGAGCGGATGGGCGGGGATTCGGACATCGGCTCAACTCCAGCCGGTGAGTGGGTGGCCGTGAGTATACGCCAACCGCTGCATCAGATGCCGGCACAACGGTGGCGTGACCGATTCGGGCGTGGCCTCCGCCACGAAGTGGCTCACCTGGGTCATGCCGAGGCCGGGATGGCCGCAGGGGTTGATCCGTCGGAACGGCGCAAGATCCATCGCCACATTGAGCGCCAGACCATGATAGGAGCAGCCGCGCCGCACCCGCAGGCCGAGCGAGGCGATCTTCTCGGCGCCGACATAGACGCCGGGCGCGCCGCTGTGCGTTGCGGCATCGATGCCGAGCGTCTTCAGGCAGTCGATCACTGCCTGCTCGATCGCATCCACCAGCTGGCGGATGCCGATGCCCTTGCGTTGCAGATCGAGCAGCAGGTAGATCAGCAGTTGCCCCGGACCATGGTAGGTGACCTGACCGCCACGGTCGCTCTGCAGCACCGGAATGGTGCCAGGGTCGAGCAGATGCTCCGGCCGACCGGCCTGACCCAGCGTGAACAGTGGCGGATGCTGCACGATCCACAGCTCATCCGGCGTGTGGGCATCGCGGGTCGCGGTGAACCGCTGCATCGCCTGCCAGCAGTCATCATAGGGTTGCAGGCCGAGGGTGCGCAGCCGCAGCAGGTCGCTGAGCCCAGCCGCCGGGTTCATAACACCATGCGCACCCGCGGGTCGCCCTTGAGCGCGCCGAAGATCAGCGCCAGTTGCGCCTCGCCCTGTGCCTCGATGAAGAGGGTGACCGCCAGGTAGTTGCCGTCACGGCTGGGGCGGATGCTGACCTCTTCATACAGCAAACCGGGGGCATGGCGGGAGACGGTGGCGACGACGAAATCGGCGAAGTCATCGCGGGCCTCGCCCATCACCTTGATCGGATAGCGGCAGGGAAATTCGATGCGCGGCGGTTCGGTGGGTTGCATCCGGGACCTCGGTTGGTGCCAGGGTGGCGGGGCGGTTTACTGCGCTTCCTGTCGCAGCGCGTCGAAGATCTGTTCCAGTTGCAGCAGCCGTTCGAGTGGATCGTCGAGCGTCAGCAGCGCCTGCTTCTCATCGGCCGGCAGCGGCAGCAGTTGCGACAGTTGCCAGCCCAGCGTGCGCGCCTCGGTGGGGTCGCTCGCCATCGCCAGCCGTTCGACGAAAGGATACTCCAGCAGCTGCTGCAGGGTGCTCTGCAGGATCTCGAAGCGACCGGCCGGAACCTCCAGCGGCGGTTCTGGCGCCAGCCACTCTACCTCGGCCTGCAGCCGGCGACTGGGGGTGCTGGCGTGGTGCGCGATGCTGAACTTGCGTCCACCTTCGACCAGCAGTCCGAGCCGGTTGTGCCGCAGCTGCTGGAAGTCGACGATGCGCGCTTCAGTGCCGATCGGGTGGAACCGCGGCAGCTCGCCCACCTCCTCGCCCTCGATGATGGTGACGACACCGAAGTCGACCTTCTGTTTCATGCAGAAGGAGACCATCTCCAGATAGCGCGGCTCGAAGATCTGCAACTGGATCCGGCCACTGGGAAAGAGCGTGGTCTTGAGCGGAAACAGCGGGATCGAACTGCTCATCGCCGACTCAGGGCTGCCGCTCCCGGGCCACGGCGCGGTAGCCGATGTCGCGGCGACAGTAGGCGCCCCGCCACTGGATTTGCGCCACGTTGCGGTAGGCCAGTGCCTGTGCGGCGGCGACGCTGTCGCCGAGCGCGGTGACGCAGAGCACCCGGCCGCCGGCGGTGACCACCTGGCCGTCATCGAGGCGGGTGCCGGCATGGAACACCTTGCAGTCGGGCAGTGGCTGTGCGAGTCCCTCGATCGGATCGCCGGTGGCATACTCACCCGGATAGCCGCCAGCGGCCATCACCACGCCGAGTGCCGGGCGCGGATCCCAGCGGCATTCGCAGCCATCGAGCCGCTCATCGAGCGCTGCGCTGATCAGCTCGAACAGATCGGACTGCAACCGCAGCAGGATCGGCTGCGTCTCCGGATCGCCAAACCGGCAGTTGAATTCGAGCACTCTGGGTTCGCCGGCCGCATCGATCATCAGGCCGGCATAGAGAAAGCCGTGGTAGGGGTGCCCCTCGGCGGCCATGCCGGCCAGCGTCGGCTGAATGACCTGGGCCATGATGCGCTGGTGCAGCGCCGGCGTGATCACCGGTGCCGGTGAGTAGGCGCCCATGCCGCCGGTGTTGGGGCCGAGGTCACCGTCGTCGCGCGCCTTGTGGTCCTGCGAGGTGGCCAGCGCAATCACATGCCGGCCATCGGCCATGACGATGAAGCTGGCCTCTTCGCCGGTCAGAAACTCCTCGATCACCACCCGATGGCCGGCATCGCCGAAGGCGTTACCGGCCAGCATCTCCTGCACCGCCGCCTTGGCCTCGTCGACGCTCTGTGCCACGATCACCCCCTTGCCGGCCGCCAGCCCATCGGCCTTGACGACGATCGGGGCGCCGCAGGCATCGATGTAGGCCAGTGCCGGCGCCACCTCGGTGAAGCTCTGGTAGGCGGCGGTCGGAATGTGGTGGCGTGCGAGAAAGTCCTTGGCGAAGCGTTTGGAGCCTTCGAGCTGTGCCATCGCCCGGGTCGGACCGAAGCAGGCCAGCCCCTCGGCCTGGAAGCGGTCGACGATGCCCGCCACCAGCGGCACCTCCGGCCCCACCACCGTGCAGCGCACCTGCTGCTGGCGCGCCAGTTCGACCAGGCGGTCGAACTCGAGCGGATCGATGGCGACATTCTCGACCTTGGGCTCACTGGCTGTGCCGGCATTGCCGGGCGCCACCAGCACCCTGGCCACCTGGGGCGACTGTGCCAGCTTCCAGGCCAGTGCATGTTCACGGCCACCGGAGCCGATCACCAGAACAGTGTGGGCAGACATCGAATGGACTCCTGATCAGTGGCGGAAATGGCGCATGCCGGTGAACAGCATGGCCATGTCGGCTTCATCGGCGGCGGCAATCACCTCGGCATCGCGCAGTGAGCCGCCGGGCTGGATCACCGCGCGGATGCCGGCCGCTGCTGCGGTGTCGATGCCATCGCGGAACGGGAAGAAGGCGTCGGAGGCCATCACCGAACCGGCCACCGTCAGCCCCTCGTCGGCGGCCTTGATGCCGGCGATGCGGGCGCTGTAGAGCCGGCTCATCTGTCCGGCGCCGATGCCGATGGTGCTGCCGCCA